>DATIAI010000279.1:0-15861 GCA_035458065.1 Algoriphagus sp.
AATGGTCCCCCGATCATGTGATTCTTTGCTCTTTCCGACAAAAGCGCATCATGGACAAAGCCGGTGCTTTGGTCAAAGGCGGAGGCTACCTGATCTACTCCACCTGCACTTTCAACGAGCAGGAAAACGAAGATATGATCCGGTTTCTCACGGAAGAATTTGCCTTCGAGCCTGTCCAAATTCCCCTCGACCCAACTTGGAATATCCTAGAAACAGAAGTGGAGACTTCTGACGGGACATTTTTCGGCTACCGGTTTTTTCCACATAAAGTCGAAGGGGAAGGCTTCTTTGTCACGGTATTGAAAAGACCCGAATCGGCTTCATCTCAGGAACCTGGCCGGATTAAGGATTTTAAACATCCGGTTTTGAAATCAATCAATGAGCGAGAAGAGAAGGAATTTGAATCGGAATTGGGCCTAGAGGGCTCCGGAAAATATTACAGTCTAAACGACTCAATTTTTAGAATCGACCAGAAATTTTTTAGGCATTTTGAGCGGGTTGCTCAGCATCTGAGCCTTCGCTACTTTGGAGTGGAGCTGGGCAAAAAACAAAAAAACGATTGGATTCCTTCCCATGAATGGGCATTGTCCACTCTGCCTAAAAAAGGTTTTGCCACCTTCGAGCTCAACTTGGCCCAAGCCTTGGATTTTCTCCGAAAAAACGACCAACAAATCCCAGATCTTCCGATTGGCTGGGTACTGATCACCTATCAAAATCTCCCGCTGGGATGGGTCAAAAACCTCGGAAACCGACTGAACAATTATTTTCCGAAGGAATGGAGAATCAGGATGTAACAAGTATAGCCTAAGCCATCTAAGCTGATTATAATCAGGAAGTTTGCCCCTTTGCGGTCATAAAGACCCACGATATATTTGGCTAAGTTCAGGTATTATTTTCCTATACCTAAACCAAATCAAATGGATATCCTGGTAGTTCCATTTGACCAGCTCAGCATTCAAGATGTATCCAAAGTCGGCGGAAAAAATGCATCCTTAGGAGAGATGGTCCAAAAGCTCATTCCCATCGGAATTGATATACCGGAAGGATTTGCGACGACAGCAGATGCATTTCGCCTTTTTAAAAAAGAAAACAAGCTAGATCAGCCCATTTCTGAAATACTTCATCAGCTGGACAAAGCCCGGTTTGAAAACCTTCGGGAAATATCCCAACAGATCAAGCAACTGATTTTGGATTCCACACTTCCTGCAATCCTTCAGGACGAAATTCTGCATTCTTACCAAAAGCTCTGTAAAGCGCATAAAAGAGAACTCGATGTCGCAGTACGTAGCAGCGCGACTGCGGAGGACTTACCTGGGGCTAGTTTTGCCGGACAGCATGAATCATTTCTGAATATTCGCGGAAATGAAGCCTTGCTCAAAGCCGTAAAAGCATGTTTTGCCTCTCTGTACAATGCCCGGGCCATCAAATACCGAATCGACAAAGGTTTCGACAAAATTGAAATTGCGCTTTCAGTCGGTGTTCAACTGATGGTCAGGTCAGATTTGGCCAGTAGCGGGGTATGCTTTTCCATCGATCCTGAATCCGGATTTAAAGATGTTGTTCTGATTACAGGCTGTTGGGGACTTGGTGAAAATATTGTGCAAGGAGCGGTGATTCCCGATGAATTTTTGGTTTTCAAGCCTTCCCTTGCCAAAGGAAAAAATCCGATTCTCTCAAAGAAAATCGGATCAAAAGCCAAAACGATGGTTTACGCCAAATCTGGTGGAATCGTCAATAAGAATACCCTTACCGAAAAGCAAAAGGAGTATGTATTGTCCGACGCTGAAATCCGGACCCTGGGGGATTGGTCGGTCAAAATCGAAAATCTTTACGGCATGCCCATGGACATAGAATGGGCAAAAGATGGGATCTCTGGTGGGCTTTATATTGTCCAAGCACGTCCTGAAACGGTTCATTCCGAAAAAGATCCCTATTTGGTAAAGGAATACACGCTTTTGGAAAAAGGGAAATCAGTGGTTTCCGGATACGCTATTGGAAGCGGGATTACTTCGGGCAAAGTCAGGATTTTGCAATCGCCCGCGGAATCCGCAAAACTTCAATCCGGTGAAATTTTGGTCACTGAAATCACCAATCCGGACTGGGATCCGATCATGAAAAAAGCAGCAGCGATCATCACCTCCAAAGGGGGTCGAACCAGTCATGCAGCAATTGTTGCTCGGGAGGTCGGAACGCTTGCAATTGTCGGAGCTGAATCAGCCCTGCAATTCCTAAAAGACGGAGATGTGGTCACGCTCGACACTTCTGCAGGAAAAATCGGAAATGTCTATTCCGGGACCCTGAAATGGAAAGTCACCGAGCATGATTTTCATGGCCTTCAGCTTCCCAAAACACATCCGATGTTTATCCTTGCCGATCCGGAAAAAGCATTCAACCTTTCTCTTTTTCCCAACCAGGGGGTCGGATTGATGCGGATGGAATTTGTGGTGAACAACAGCATCCGGATCCATCCCATGGCATTGGTTCATTTTGATCAGCTTGAAAACAAAAAGGAAAAACACGAAATCGTAAAGCTCTGCTATGGCTATCCTGATAAAAAGGAATACTTCGTGGATAAACTATCCCAGGCAGTGGCCACTATTGCTGCGGCATTTTACCCCAAAGATGTCATCCTGAGAATGAGCGATTTCAAAACCAACGAGTACGCGAATCTACTGGGTGGACATCAGTTTGAACACTCTGAAGAAAATCCCATGCTCGGCTTCCGTGGAGCATCCCGATATAATCATGAGCGGTATCGGGAGGGATTCCGGCTGGAATGCGATGCTGTAAAGCGGGTGCGTGAAGACATGGGTTTGGACAATCTCAAAGTGATGATTCCCTTTTGTCGCACTCCGGAAGAGGGGAAAAAAGTCATTTCCGTCATGGCTGAATTTGGATTGATCCAGGGGGAAAACGGACTTGAAATCTATGTCATGGCCGAAATCCCTTCCAATGTGATACTGGCTAAAGACTTTGCCGGGATTTTTGATGGATTCTCGATTGGGTCTAATGACCTGACCCAACTTACACTTGGTGTCGATCGGGATTCTGAAGTTCTGAGTGATCTTTTTGATGAAAATAACCCCGCTGTCACCTGGATGATTTCAAGGGTAATCCGGGAGGCAAAAGCCGCAGGGAAGAAAATCGGGCTATGTGGGCAGGCTCCCAGTGACAATCCCGCTTTTGCCAAATTTTTGATTGCAGAGGGAATAGACAGCATTTCCTTCAATCCTGACGCCCTGATCAAAGGCATCGAAAACATGATTCAAGCCGAAAAAGAAATCCAAATCAATCCAAAATGAAATCGAGCAGGACAAAAAACCGCACACAAAGGGATGTTTATTCTTTGCGAGATTCCATGTGACAGATAATAAAGCAAATCATAAGCACATGAAAAAACTGGAAAATAAAACTGCCATCGTAACAGGTGCCGCATCTGGTATGGGAAAAGCTATTGCGGTGCTTTTTGCGAAAGAAGGTGCCAAAGTAGTCCTTGCTGATTTGAATCAAGCCGATACTGATTCTGTGGTCCAAGAAATCAGAAAACAGGGAGGAATAGCCTTGGGCATTTCCTGTGATGTTTCCAATGAAGAAGCAGTCAAACTCCTGATCGAAACTACGATTTCGGAATTTGGGGGCTTGGACATTTTGGTAAACAACGCAGGAATCATGGATAATTTCACTCCATTGGATCGGGTCAGTGATGGACTTTGGGAAAAAGTAATGGCAGTAAATGTGAACGGCCCATTCTATGCCAGTCGATTGGCTGTTAGGAAGATGCTACCCAAAGGGAAAGGAGTGATCATCAACATTGCTTCGATCGGAGGTTTGTTCGGTGGCAGAGCCGGACTTGCCTACACCACCTCCAAGCATGCGCTGATCGGAATGACAAAAAACATCGGCTTCATGTATGCCAAAAGAGGAATCCGATGCAATGCGATTGCTCCCGGTGGAGTCAATACCAACATCATGAAAGACGCCAAACCCGATGCCGAAGGTGCCGTACTCTGTAGCTCAGGGATCGGGTCCAATCCGAGGATGGGAGAACCTGAGGAAATTGCCAAAACTGCCCTTTTCCTAGCTTCGGATGACTCCTCATTTATAACCGGTGAGGTAATAACGGCAGACGGAGGTTGGACAGCTTATTAAAAGAGAACGCTTAGAGTAAATAATGGAACTTAAGCTGAAGTAAAATCCTACTCCATTTTTAAATTCAAATCAAAGGAGAGTTGATCTTGAACCATTTCCTTAACTAGGTCGGAACAAGCCGCATTTGGATGAAAAAAGCCAAAGAAAAAGGTCTAGATTTTCACAAAAACAAATCTAGCCCAGCTTTTCCTGTGACGGGGCTGATTTCCTGATCCAAAAAAAGGGGAAAGGTAAACCAGCTTTTCGACCCGAATCTCATGGACTCCCGGATCAAGATGAGAAATCGGAAATCTTCCGAAAAACGCTTTTTGCTTTGTGATTCCGGAAGTGACCGAAACCCAATCTTCATTTTCCACCAACGTGTCATTGAGGAAGATGCGGTAAGTATCTTCAACCTTTTCCAATTTGTCCCATTTCAGTGTGTCAAAATCCCCTTTTAAAAGTTCTTTTAGCTTTGGGAAATCACTTTCATCCCGCTCGTAATGCGCCAGATATAAGTTAAGGTGATCATTGCTTACCGTATTAGTTTCAGTCCACACTCTGGGAAAACGCTGCTGGTTGGTGTTATATTCCTCGAAGTAGCGGGATTGTTCTGGCCAATCATAATGCTCCTTGTCCAAATTAGAAATAGGCTGAAAATGGGAAAATCCATTCAGATCTGAGATAATAAACGGAATTGCGACTATACCCATAAGCATTGAAAAGGAAAAAACGGTCCATTTTCCAAGATGACTCTGATACACCGCTCCTACAGTCCCATTCAAACTTTGACCAAGAAATACTTTCAGTTTTGATTTTTTCATAATCGCTGTCACCAAAAAAGCTCCTATAAGGGTGACCATAAAAATCAAGTAAACTACCTGGAAATCAAGTTGAAAAATCAGGTAAATCGCAATCAGGGCTATCAGGTACACTGTGAGTGAAAAAATTGGAATCACCAATGAAATCGGGAACCCATAGGCCATGCTACACCAACGTTCGAGCTTGAGAAGGTATTCTTGGGGATGGGGATAATCAATGTCCTGTGAAAACTTAAATAGCTTTTCTTTCAGCACTCCTTCAGGAAACGCATAAGTAATCCCCAACATCCCTGCCCACAGAAATCGCAGAAATAAATGAGAAAAAAGGAAAATTTTGAAAACTGAAACGATCAATGAAAAATAGGTTAAAACCAATAAGGCGGGGATTTGCTCCAGTCCATAGTCCTGGATCAATACCACTGAATATTCAAAAAGACGGGAGGGAATAATAAACAAAAAAGCCAAGGAAATACCCGATATGATGACTTCTGGCTCCCAGCTATTGCGTTGCAGATGTTCAAGCCAGGAGAGATCCTTTTGTTTTTCCATAAACAGTGTGTTGATAACTAATTCAAAAATTCCCGCAAGATCAAAACTTCCAGCATTATCGGGGGAAATAATTGAAAAAAAATTTGGTCCTGCGATCGGGTTTAGACCTGTTCGAATTCTGAGAATTTTGATTAAACTCACAAAGAAAAACCAAGTGAAATGGCTGATCTCATGGAAGAACAGGATTCAGAGAAATCCGATAAGAAAAAGGCTAAAAAACTCATTCAACTGGAGCGTACCCGGACAGCTTTTGAACGATTGCAACTGGCTTGGGTCCGAACTGCGCTGACCATTTTGGCAATTGGAGTTGGGGTTTATGAATTTTTCTTCAATCGACTGGAATCGGGGAAAAAGCCCCTTTTTGAAGCTTTCACTGGAAGAGAACTGGCTTTGGTTCTCTACTGCATAGCCTTTACCATATTGACTTTGTCTCTCTTGCAACACCGGGAAAGTATGGCCATGCTGAAGGAAAGTTATCCGGAAAGCCGCTATTCGGTTGCCACACTTCTATCTGTGGCCCTTTTGATACTGGCATTTTTTCTCACCTCTTTACTGCTTTGGAGGGCCTTTAATCCCTGATTCTTTCACCAGAATCCACTCCACTACCTGAGCTTTGGGCAAAGCCTCAACGGTCCTTCCGTCTTTACCGGTCATCGACTCTGCGGCAAAAAGTGAATTGATTATCGCCTCTTCCGTTGCTTCGATTACTCCCAGGAAAAGAGCTGTCATGTCTTCATTTCCTAAAAATTCGGCCTTTTGAAGGGTTTGGGATGGAATCGAATGCGGAATTCTCAGCCCTTTGGGGGTGGAAAATGCAATGACATAATCTCCCGAGCCATTCGATGCAATGCCTCCTGTTTTAGCCAAACCCATCATGGCCCGCTGTGCCATCCGCTCCAGATTGCGCTCCAATACCGGCGCATCCGTAGCCACCACGATCATACAGCTTCCGTCTGATTTTTCAAGTGCGTCCTTAAATGGATACTTCCCCAACTTTTCACCTACTGGCACACCGGCGATTTGAAGATTTCCGCCAAAGTTGGTTTGCACAATGACGCCTACCGTATACCCTCCCAAGCTTTCTGGTAATTTCCTTGAGGATGTTCCGATTCCTCCTTTCCAGCCAAAGCAAACTGTGCCAGTACCGGCGCCTACATTTCCCTCAGATACAGAACCTGAATTGGCAGATTGGATTGCCCGGATGACTTCCTCCGGGGATATATGCATTTCCCGGATATCATTCAGGTATCCGTCGTTGGTCTCACCGACGACGGCATTTACAGATTGGACGCTTTCATTTCCAGGCATCGCCAAAGTATGTTTGACAACTCCTTCTATTCCAGCTGCGACACTTAGCGTATTAGTCAAAATGATCGGACTTTCGAGTGTCCCAAGTTCTTGCACCTGGGTGACACCGGCTAGTTTGCCAAAACCATTTCCGACAAAAATGGCGGCAGGTACTTTCTCCTGAAAAAGATTCCCATCGTGGGGTAAAATGGCCGTGACACCCGTGCGGATATTGGTCCCTTCGATTTTGGTGAAATGACCGACTTTCAGTCCCTCCACATCTGTAATGGAGTTTAATGGCCCAGTGGGTAAAACCCCAAAGGGAACGCCGAGTTCGCGGGGTCGGGATTGGGAAAATGCAACACTAAAATTCATTATACACAAAAGAAGGATTGCGATGCGATTCATCAGGAAATCAATTTGACATTAGGCACGACTAAATTTTCAATTTTACAACTTTTTATTCTTCAATATTACTTATCTTAAGCACCCTTTCCAATCCTCCCAATTAATGCTCAAAAAACAGCGATACGACGCATTTATCAAACATTTTTCCGAAAACATGCCCGTGGCTGAGACGGAACTTCATTATGAAAATCCCTTTCAGTTGTTGGTCGCTGTTGTCCTTTCAGCCCAATGTACTGACAAGCGGATCAATATGGTAACTCCGGCTTTGTTTCGCGATTTTCCAACTCCTGCTCATTTGGCGGCATCCCATTTTGATGAACTTTATCCCTATATCAAGTCCGTTTCTTATCCCAGCAACAAAACCAAGCACCTTTTGGGATTAGGCAAAATGTTGGTTGAAGATTTTGGAGGAGAAATTCCTGAAACGGTAGCCGAATTGACGAAACTTCCTGGAGTAGGTCGCAAAACCGCCAACGTCATCACCTCTGTAGTTTGGAATCAACCCAATATGGCCGTAGATACGCACGTGTTCCGTGTTTCGAGGAGGTTGGGCCTGGTTCCTCTGACTGCCAAAACCCCACTCGAAGTGGAAAAACAGCTGATCAGACACATTCCCAAACAATATATCCACGTGGCACATCACTGGTTGATCCTGCATGGGAGATACATCTGCCTGGCCCGCAGACCAAAATGTGAGGTCTGCCCGATCACCCATTTTTGCAAATATTTTGAAAAAACCAAAGGAACCACACCGATGGAGGAGGTCGAAGATTAAATGTGTGGCATTCATTTGATTTGGGGAAAAGGGGCTAATATAAAATCCATTCAGGCACTGGTCGATGCTACCCATCACCGAGGACCGGATCAGTCGGCGATCTATTCTCCCTGGAACGGACTCTGGATCGGAGTAAACCGACTTCAAATCATGCATCCCGGACCAGATGCAGACCAACCTTTTTGGGCTCCAGACGGAAATAGTCTCCTGATTTTGAACGGGGAGATTTACAATTTTCAGGAATTGAGAAGCCTGCTATCCAAAATGGGAGTGGTTTTTTTCACCCAATCTGACACTGAGGTTTTGCTGCATTACCTGAAGTTTTTTGGCCAAACCGGACTGGAAAAACTGAACGGCATGTTTGCTCTGATCTATGTGGATCTGATCAGCAAGTCAGTGTTGGTGGCCACGGATAGAAATGGTGAAAAGTCCCTTTATTATTCCCAAAATCCAGAAACTCTGGTTATTTCTTCGGAACTCCGGGGGATAGCTGCCCTACTGAATCCCGCTCCGGATTGGGAGCAGGTCGAGCATTATTTCTATTTCAGATCACCCTTATCTGGAAAAACATTCCATCGAGGCATACGCTCTTGGAAGCCGGGACGATACAGCACCATTTTCAGACATGACACCTTCCGCTGGGACACTATAAATGCACCCAAGGAACCCGAGGAAATTCCGAGTCAAAAGGTCTTTCGGGATACTTTGGAAAAAGCCGTACTCAATCAATTTCATGCGGATGTACCCGTCGGTATCCTTTTGAGCGGGGGTGTCGACAGCAGCTTGTTATATTCTCTTTGGTATGAAAAAACAGGTACTCCACTTCCGGCTTATACCATTCAGGTTGAAAAAAAATACCGTACAAAATACGGAGACGGAAATGCTGCTATCCGGTTAACCAAACAAATTCCCTCGGAACATCGGCTGATTGAAATCGATCAGAAGGTTTTTCTTGAAAACTGGGATGATTACATCCAAAGTGTGGATCTCCCTGTGGGCGATTCGGCAGGTTTCCTTACATGGATGATCGGCAAAAGAGCAAAACCCGAGGTAAAAGTCCTGATTTCAGGTGCCGGAGCGGATGAACTTTGGGGCGGATACCAGCGCCATGCTGCATTTTCCAAGTATTGGCAGCAGCATGAGTTTTGGTCCAACTGGGCCGCATCTTTTGAAAAGCTACCTTTTGGGAGAGATTGGAAGAAGTTTATGTCGGGAATTCGTCCAAATCCCAACCAGACTTTTCTCAATTTCTCAGCCCTACAAAACCCTCCTTCAGAACTAACAGCCGATTATGACAGAATTTTCAATCCCAATCTTCCGGAATTCAAGCGAATGCTGGATTTTGACAGACAGGTGTACCTTGTTCAGGATGTTTTGAAAATCCATGACAACGCACTGATGGCGCATGGGATCGAGGGCCGGGCACCTTACCTTGATGCCCCGGTTTTAGGACTTTGGAATAAAGTGACCAAACCCGAAATTCTCACCGGAAAACCCTGGATCAAAAATATCCTTCGGGAAAATGACCTTGCCTGGGTGGCAGAGCGAAAAAAGTTTGGTTTTGGGTTGCCATTGAAAGAATGGCTAAGCGAAAAAAACGAGCTTTCTCGGCGGGTTTTCGCTTCGTTAAAAAACTTTGACAATAGTCATGGAGAACACTTCACAAGTCCCGTCCGGCAGCTTCTTCAAAATCCAGAACAAAGCGGTAAAAATCATTTCTTGACGATCTTTAATCTGTTTCTTTTGGCGGAATGGACGAAATTGCATCGACTATGAGAATCATCTACATCCATCAGTATTTCCGGACTCCCGATCAGGGCGGGGCAGTGCGGTCCTACCATCTGGCCAAGGGCTTGGTTCAAGCCGGAATTTCTGTGGATATGATTACCACTCATCCTGAACCAGGGTACGACCAACGCTGGATTGATGGCATCCGAGTCCATTACCTTCCTGTGGATTATGATCAAAAATTTGGCTTTTTGAAGCGGATTTGGGCTTTTTGGAATTTTGTGGTTCAATCTAAAAAGCTGATCAAAAAACTCCCAAGACCGGATTTGCTTTACATCACATCTACTCCGCTCACAACCGGCCTTGTTGGCCTTTGGGCAAAAAAGAGAAGGGCTTTGCCCTATATTTTTGAGGTGAGGGACCTTTGGCCGGAGGCACCGATTCAGGTCGGAGCTATCAGAAATCCGATTGTCAAAAAACTGCTCTATTCTCTGGAGAAAAGGATTTATGATCAATCCCTGAGTATGGTAGCTCTTTCTCCCGGGATTGCAAATCATCTTCAAAACATAAGCCCAGACCGGGAAGTGGCTTTGATCCCGAATTTTTCTGATTTGAAAGCCTTTTTCCCAAAAGTAAGAGACCAAAAACTGGCTGAACAGATCGGATTGGAAGCTGCCTTCACGATCACTTATACCGGAGCATTGGGCCAGGTGAATGCTGTGGAAGAACTTTTGGATTTGGCAGAGATGGCTCAAAAACAGGCAAAAAACTGGAAGTTCCTGATTATGGGAGCAGGAAGTTTTGAAGAAAAATTGAAGAAAATTTCCATTGATAAAGGACTGAAAAACGTCCGTTTCTTCTCTTTTTCATCCAAAGAAAAAGTCAATGATATCCTTAGCCTCAGCGATTTGGCCTGGATTTCATTTGCCCATTTGCCGGTGTTGAAAACCAACAGCCCAAATAAGTTTTTTGATGCTTTGTCGGCTGGAAAGGCAATCTTGGTCAATCACAAAGGCTGGGTTTATGAATTGGTCAAAACTCACGAATTGGGAATTTCCTGCCTTCCGGGAAAAATGGAGGCTGCATTTTCGAAACTTGAATATCTGGAGCAAAACCGGGCTGAACTGGATAGAATGGGCCAGAATTCCAGAAAACTGGCAGAAGCTTACTTTTCAAAAGAGCTGGCTGTGAGCCGGCTTTTGGAAGTAATAAACCCTAAACCAAAGGCTACTCAGGCCGACGAGGTCGATATCCGGACTGCCTGAAAATCGTCTCCGAGTTGGACTCGTTCATCAGTTGAGATAAGGTCATAGCTCTGTTGGTCCTATAATCATCTACAATATTCCATCCCAACCATCTTCCCAATCTTCCGGGAGCTTTGGTAGAAATCGCATCTGTAAACGGGGCCTCGCCTATGTATTTGCGGATTTCAAAGGGATTCGTTTCGTAAAGCAATTCATTTTCGACAAAGTGCGACCAGATGAATTCCTCATTGTCATAGCATTCGGCGATTTCGGCAGGAGTATAGCCGATGATGTATTGCTCAGAAGTGCAAGGCAGGATTGATTTTACAAAATGGTAAGCTTTGCCGTAGTAGATCATTTCCGAAAGAAGCGTGTTCTCTTCAGGGTTGACCGAATTGTATCTTGAGGAAATCGCCAAAACGATCATCGGAACCAAGTAGGGTCTTTCATAGCGATCGGCCATGTATCTGGCAATATCCGGTTGAAAAGTATGATCGGCAGGAAGGAAATAGTCCAAACCTATCACAATCAAATCTTCTGTCACCACCAAATCCGAATTGAAACCTGAAACAAAAGTGTAAACCTTTGGAGTCTTGAAATCGGGAAAATGGTGTTTGATGTACTTGAAGGCATTTTCGAGGTCTTTTTCGATGTCGGCGATGTCTGGAAATTCTACTTTGACTGAATCATACAAAACCCGCATCGCAGAATCCTGATGGACCTGCAGCAGATTGGCCGCAAGTGAATCGGGGGACGCGTAGGTACTTTCTTCCAGATAGGTTTCTGAAAATTCGGGATGCTTGTCCAGCAGAAAGAGGAAGTCTTGGGTGGATTTTGCTTCAAAAAATTCATCTTCCAAACGGGTGATGCTTACCTCAAGATCTTGGTCAAGAATCTCAGGGTCCAATTCGCAGACTTCTTCTTTTTTGCCGCAGGCAACTGCCAAAAACAAGATCGGGATCAGAAATGCAAATCGGTTTAGCCTCATGAGATGTTGGTTTCAGATTCAAAAGTAAGGAATCCAATCATAATCCATTGAAACGCATCCTGAGACCAATTGGTATTTTTGGCTTTGCTACTTCCTGGCTTAATTCCGTATTTTTCGAAGTGAAAAACAAGTGGACCACAGGACTGGCCTTTTTTCGATACCTGACTTTTCAGAAAGTCATAAATTACTTTTTGCTCAGATGCTCTTTTCACCTCAGCCAAGTCCTCCGCAAACCCATGATGTGGGGAAAACCCACAACCCTTAGCATCGAACCGACGACTAGCTGCAACCTTCGCTGTCCGGAATGCCCTTCCGGTTTGCGGTCATTTACCCGACCTACCGGAGCGCTCCACGAAAAGCTCTTTGAGTCCGTGGTCGACCAGGTCAAAGGACATGTTTCCTGGCTTCATCTGTATTTTCAGGGCGAGCCATTTCTGAATCCTCGGTTTCTGGAAATGGTCAAATACGCTGATTCAATGGGAATTTTCACCTCCACCTCGACCAATGCACATTTCCTAGAAGCTAAGCAAGTGAAGGAAATTTTGAAAAGTGGCTTGAAGCAGTTGATCGTGTCGATGGACGGAATCACGCAGGAAGTTTATGAACAATACCGGGTGGGAGGAAATCTGGAAAAAGTTCAGGAGGGATTGAAGTTGTTGATTTCGGCGCGAAAGAAATCGGGAAAGATTTTTCCGAGAATAGTACTTCAATTCTTGGTGACGGGACAAAACGAACATCAACTTCCTGCATTGAAAACATGGGCAAAAAATATGGAAGTGGACGAACTTCAGCTCAAAACCACCCAAATCTATGATTTCGAAAACGGCTCGGATTTGATTCCAAAAGAGTTGGGTTATTCTCGATACGTTCCTATCGGAAACGGAAAATGGAAACTCAAAAAACGTTTGGAAAACAAATGCTGGAGAATGTGGGAAGGTGCGGTAGTGACTTGGGATGGAAAAGTAGTTCCCTGTTGCTTTGACAAGGATGCAAGTCATGTCATGGGTGAATTAAAAGAGCATTCACTGGGCACGATTTGGAATTCTTTGCCCTATCTCAAATTCAGAAGTCAATTGCTTTCTGACCGGACTCAGATCGAGATTTGCAGAAATTGTACGGAGTGAGGATGCCCAATTGAAGCTTGAAGCCCAGTTTTTGGACCTATATTTGGTAGAATTAAGAAATTGACGGATTTTTAAATCCCATATTTGCACGATATCTACCCGGAACAGTCTTTTAGATCATGGTTTTATACACAAGAATCTGGTATTTTTTTGCCTTAATCCTCCTGCTGATTGGTTCAGTTCCCCAAACCCTTGCCCAGCAAAACACTGATTTGACGACCATCAAAGTCGATGAACTCTCGGATGATCAAGTGGCCGAACTGGTCAAGCGAGCCAATGAGGCTGGTTTGGGAGTGGATGAATTCCTCCAAATGGCCCAGCTGAGAGGTATGTCCTCAGTTGAGGTTGAAAAACTCAGAAACCGGATTCAGGAACTTGAAATGGGCGGTTCTGCAACCCGAAGTGCTAATGCTTCCCGCCGGGATCCCCGCCAACAAATGGATCTAAGTGAAATCACGCGTGGCCTCTATCAACCTCAGCAGGAAATTTCGACTGGGGAAAATGGAAATGAAATTTTTGGAACTGCCCTTTTTTATCAAAAAAACCGTCGTCTGAGTTTTGAACCCAGCCTCAATCAAGCCACTCCGCAGAGTTATATTTTGGGTCCGGGAGATGTCGTGTTCGTGGATATTTACGGTCAGTCTGAGCAATATTATGAAGCCACAGTCAATCCGGACGGCTTTGTCCTATTGGACAATATCGGCCCGATCTCAGTTTCTGGCAAAACCATCGAGGAAGCTACCGGAATCATCAAAAGTCGGGTAAGCAGGTTCTATCCAGGCCTTTCAGGAAGTAATCCAAGCACATTTTTGCAGGTAACATTGGGCAATGTGCGGACCATTAAAGTTCACATTTTAGGAGAGGTCAGATTGCCGGGCACTTTTACACTCAGTGCTTTTTCCACCGCTTTCAATGCCCTTTATGCCGCCGGTGGACCCAACGAAAACGGTACCATGCGTGCCATCAAACTGGTAAGAAACAACAAGCCAATCGCAGAAATTGATGTGTATGACCTTCTGATCAACGGGACCGCAAATCTCGATTTGCAGCTTCAAGACCAAGACGTGCTTTTAGTTTCTCCTTTCCTCTCTCGGGTGAAGGTAAAGGGTGAGGTGAAGCGACCGATGACCTTCGAAATCTCAACAGAAGATACCTTTGAAAACCTCCTTAGCTATGCGGGCGGATTTACAGATTTGGCTTTCAAAGATCGGGTGGCCATCTCCAGAATCACCGGAAATCAACGCTCCGTGTCCGATGTTTACCAAAACCAGTTTGGGATGTTTATCCTCAAAGGCGGAGATGAAATCACAGTAAGCAAAATTTTGGACAGATACAGCAATCGTGTTCAGATCAAAGGAGCTGTGTACCGCGAGGGCACTTTTGCGCTTTCCGAAGGATTGACACTGTCACAATTGGTGAAAAATGCAGAGGGACTTCGAGGCGATGCCTATACGGAGCGGGCTAGCATTCTCCGAACCAAAGAAGATCTCAGCAGCGAAATGATAGAAGTCAATCTGAAGGACGTTCTTGCCGGAACTGCCCCCGATGTTCTTCTAAAACGTGAAGATGTTATCCGGATTTCCAGTATCTACGACATTCAAAATGAGCGCTATGTTCAAATTTTGGGTGAAGTGAAAAAGCCCGGAACCTATCCCTATTCGGAATCCATGAAAATCGAAGAGCTGATCATTCTGGCAGGAGGTTTCCAGGAATCAGCCAATTCACAGGATATTGAGATTGCCAGAAGGCTCGAAGATTCTGATTTGGGAACCTTGTCGGATATTATCCCAAGTCGGGTCAGTCCGGATCTTTCCATCAGTTCGGAATCGCCGTCTCTTCAGCCTTTTGATCAGGTGATCGTAAGAAAAAGAGCCAATTTCACCATGCAAAAACTCGTGGCGGTGGAAGGTCAGGTAAATTCTCCTGGAATTTTTGCAATTCAAAATAGTGTAGAGCGGATTTCAGATCTGGTCAATCGCGCCGGAGGACTCAACCAATTTGCTTATGCAAAAGGGGCCACACTAATCCGCCGAACCGAATTTTTCAACACGGAATCAGAGCAAATCCGCAGACAGCGAAACCTGGAAGCATTGAGGTTGAAGTTGATCGAAGACCCCAACAATTCCGAAGCGCAGGAGGAATTGCTACAGCGGCTTTTCAGAGACCTTCCGACAGAAAAAGTAAATCCGGTGGATACCCTTTTGGCCAATGCCAAAAAAGAATCTCTCGATCAGATCGCGGCTGGAACTCCTGGATTTGCTGTGAAAATCAAAGAATCTGAGGCTGTGGCAATTGATCTGGGAAAAATCATCCAGAATCCGGGCTCTGAGGAAGATTTGATCCTGGAAGAAGGCGATATTCTATCCGTTCCTAAGCTGCTTCAGACCGTCAGAATGCGGGGAGATGTGGTCTATCCGACTACACTCCGCCATGAAAATGGCCGTGGATTGAAGCATTACATCAACGGGGCAGGAGGTTTTGAGCGTAGAGCAAACAAAAAGCAAACCTACGTAGTGTACGCCAATGGTGCAGTTAAACGTACGAAAGGAATTTTTGGCATCAGAGACTTCCCTCCAGTGGAACCGGGAGCTGAAGTTATCGTTCCGACCAAAGGACCGAGAATGCCACTTCGACTTGGGGATATTGTAGGGGTAACTACCGGCTTGGCAACTTTGGCATTGGTCATGTCTCAAATCAACTGGTAATGGCAGAGTCAAAGCATTTTTCCGAAAATCAGTTCACGCTCAAAGAGGTCTTTCAAAACCTGGGTGAATGGATTGTTTTTTTTATTTCCCAATGGAAGATCCTG
>DATIAI010000280.1:0-5734 GCA_035458065.1 Algoriphagus sp.
TAAAAGATCAATACGCCGACTACGGGCAGGAAAATCGCAATCATACCCTGATAAATCGGGCCTGGTGCCTGGAAAATCCCGAGAATTTCAAAGGATATGGGGAATCGCTTTGGGGCTTGACCGCATCCTATTCAGTCAACGGTTACAATGCCCATCATCCGGGCAATGACAATGGAGTCATCTCTCCCACTGCTGCCATTTCGTCTATTCCATACACACCCAAAGAATCCATGGAAGTCATCAAAAATCTCTACTACAACTACGGAGAAAAAGTCCTTGGAAAATACGGTTTCTACGACGCGATGAGCCCGCATCATGAGTTTTACCCGTCCCGATATCTGGCAATAGATCAGGGACCCATGGTCGCTATGATCGAAAATCACCGGACAGGTTTGGGATGGAAGTTGTTTATGGGCGCACCTGAAGTGAAAGTAGGTTTGGAAAAGTTGGGTTTCACCTCTCCTAATCTTTAAAGGAGGTTTCGCGGAAATTGAAAATCTTTAATAGAAACAATCAGAATTATTTCAAATGGAGGAAAAGAGTCGGATAATTTTCGGCTCTTTTTTCTTTGAAAGTCTTTGAACTGCAAATGGCGGCTTTTCTGGAAGAAAGTTGCTGAGATAAAGTCCTCTTCTCAAAGTTTGATTTTAGGATAGAAAGAAACCACATTTAAAAACATCATTAAAACCGCTATATTTTCGACAACTATTCATTTCCGATTTGAATTATTGGGTAGGAAAATCTGAAATCTGATGAAACTCGAAGAACTGTTTGAATCCTATCTGGGAGGGAAAATGAGCGAATCTGACAGGGTTCTTTTTGAAAAATTACTGGTTGAAAACCCTGAGTATCAATCCCAGTTTGACACTTTTCGAAAAAGCACCTTTCAACCTGAATCAGACCTTTCTTCCAAGGCTAAATCCATCAAAAACTGGATCGTTTCGATTTTAATTTCCGTTGTGATCGTTTTGGCCGGGTATTTTTTATTCAGCAAACTGAGCATGAGTCCGGGGCAAAAACTTTATACCAAATACTATGAAACATACCCCAATCAGGCCATTTCAGGTTCTCCAGAGGGAAATGGATCCGGATTAAAAGCAGAGGCGTTTCAGGCCTATGAAAAAGGGGATTTTCAAAAAGCTGCGGCTTTGTTTGAGCAAGTTCAGACCCAGGCAGACTCCGATTACGCACTTCTTTACCTTGGAATTTGTCAGCTCGAACTTGGCCGTCCAGAGAAAGCAATTCCGGTTTTGAGTCTCATCCCAGCCAATTCCAAAACCGCTTCAAAAGAGGTTGCTTCCTGGTATGAAGGCTTGGGTTATTTCAAGCTGAATATGTTGGATAAAGGGAAAAAATCCCTTCAAATCACCGCCGCCAAGCCAAATCCCTACCAAGCCCAAGCCCAGGCAATCCTGGAGAGTTTGAAATAAGAATTCAGCTTGGAGTATTGTGATTTACTAAAAAAACAAAGGGAAAAAGCTCACCCTTTACCCGCTTTCTTAAATCTTAAACATGGAGAGAATTAAGGGGATTAAAAACCGGGCGCTTGGCTCCAGAAACTCAATTTTCTTAACTCTCTAAATGTTTCGAAAATTGTAAAGTCAGAATTCCGGGGATAAAAGTGCTCACCCTTTTTACACACCTCCTTAAATCTTAAACATGGAGAGAAATAAGAGCATTAAGAACAAGGTCGCGTGACTCCAGAAACTTAATTTTCTTAATTCTCTAAATGTTTAAATAAATGCCGAAGCCGCAAAAAAAGGGAAAGAGCGCTCACCCTTTCCCTTTCGTATTTTTCAACTTCCGACAAACTACCAGATCAGTACCTCGTCTTTGACAAATTTGTTCCTCTCATTGTCCTTGAACAGGTTGAGAATAACCGTAAACTCATGGGTACTGCCCGGAAGCAGGTAGCTTTTCCCCATCGGAAATTCATAGATGTAGCCCAGTTTTAGACGTTTGGTCAAGAATCCAAACTGGAGATTGTTGGCATAATCAACTCGGTGCCCGGCCCCGATCCAGACTTTGTCCATCAGCAAGGCTTTGATGTTCAACTCCACCACATTAGGCAGGTCTTTACGACTTCTGAAAAACGCATTGGTGATAATCGCGAGATTCGGAGTCAAGGATTCCCGGAAACCTGCCTGAACAAATTGCTCTGCAGGATAGCCTTCCATAAACTCATCCCCGCTGCTGATCTTTCCGCCGTTAATCCGATGCAGCGCGTAGGAGAAGTAGTATTGTCTATGAGTTAAGGCTATACCGATATTAGCATCCAGAAACTGCATATCCGAGAATGTGCCGAAATATTGTCCCAGCGTCGGGTCATTTTGCTCCTCGGTTGTCATCGCATTACCATCCAGAAGGATGCTCTGGTAGTTGATCCCGACACCCAGTCTGAGGTTGTGATTTTCCGTCAACCTCACTCTTGAGGCATAGCTGAACATCAATTCATTTTCCCGAAAAGCCCCATAGGTATCATGAAGCAAATTGAGTGAAATGGCATTTTTGCCCATCAAGGCCGGGTCAATTTCCCCTGCCAATTCCCCAAAATCTATCTCAGTACTAAAGAAGAATGTCTGGGGAGCACCCTCAAAACCCGACCACTGATTTCTCACAAAACCCCGGATCGTTGAGCCTTCATATCCGGTCAGGCCCGGATTGAAGTAACTCTGAAAATGGGAGAACTGGGAAATGTTTTTTCGGGTTTGAGCCGTAACTCCAACGCTTAGTAGTAACCCAAAACATACTATTGCTAGTTTCTTCATCTCTTTATTGATTGGTACATCTAGACCCAGGTAATTGCGGACTCGGTACTTTTTTATAAAACCTATATTTCATATTCTTTTTTCTATTTCATCCCGCATCTCAAGTCTTGCTTCTGGATTCTTGATACGATTCGCTAGATACTCCTCTAATTCTTGATTAGATTCAGCAGTCCCTTTCTGGTCTCCATGGTCTCTCTGAGTTCCAGTATCCAGTAATAGGTGCCCACTGGAAGCTCTTTACCCTTGTAAGTGCCATTCCAGCGCTTATCCGGATCCTCGGTGTAGAACACCCGGTCGCCGTTGCGATCAAACACCTGCACTCTGGCTCCTTTGAAGAATCGGATTTCAGGAACTCCCCAGGTATCGTTGAATCCATCATTGTTAGGCGTAAAGGTGTTTTTCACCTCTATCTCACTAAATTCAAAACGCTTGCGCTCGATCTCAAAAAACTTATCCAGCATGTTGCCATCCCGATCTGTCACCCTCATGAGGATAGTAAAGTTGGTCATGCCCTCGGCTCGCTCCGCGCTACTCCAGAACAAGAAGTTGTCTTTTACCTCAAAGTACTTGTTGTCATAACCCGGTCCATTCAGTTTTATATCATGGATTTGATCAACTGGATCGGTGACCACAAAAGCTCCAACAGGAATAAAGAAAATCTTATCGTCACCTATGAAATTTGAATTGGTCAAATTAAAATCAAGTGGGGATGGTTTTGGCAAAACAATTCCATTGACTTCTGACCGCATCTTATAGCCATTAAAAACTCCACTTGGCAATTCAAACAACTCGCTGGTAACAGGGTATGTCCCCCTCGCATAGATATTCAATGCTGCGAAATCCCAACTGAGTGGCAACTTTAATAACCTGCCAGATCCTAGCATTGTCAGGACTGAATCCTGAAAGAGTGAAGCGTAAGATTGAAATCCCCACGAGATCTCTACGTCCTGAAGATCCAAAAATGAAACCGGTGATCTAAAACCTACATAATCCGGCACCCCATCAACCTCAGTATCTTTGAAATCAACCGGATCATTAGGATTTGTTTCATTTTGAATCTCAACATAATCAGGCACACCATCCCCGTCCGTATCCAAATATTTTCCTGGATCTTTTAAATCTGTGACCTGCCCGATCTCTTTGATATCCGGCACTTCATCTTCATCCAAATCCCTGGTGAAATTTTTCACGGTAAATACTGTACCCTCAGAATCGAAATCCGAATATTCATTAAGTGAGATCATCGATTCTTCTACCTGCTGTTCCAATAGCAAATCCCAGTCTCCCTGGTTTTTTTCAACCAAGGCTTTCAAAGAAAAACTTACTGGTTCAACTTCCTTTTCCCATGCAAATTCAATCTCGGTGTTGCGATCTCCTCCCTCAGAAAATGCAGCTATACTCCAGACAAAGGGGAGCGCATCCTGTTCTGGATTTTGATCCATTCCAATCTGATAGACAGTCGATGTGTTTTGGCTTATAAAGGTTAGTGAGGTTTTGTTTTGAATTCCAACAGGTATCCGAACAGCTTTACCGATCTCCAACCGCCCGGTTTTTAATCGAACCTCAGCGTTTTCCAATTGAATAAAATCTGATGAAATAAGTCGAATGGCTTCGACCCCATGCAACTGACTGGTTCCGCTAAGCTTGAGACTTCCTGTCGACACCACCATACCTTGAGGATTAGCGGATAAAATGGCATCGCTTGTAAGTGTAAGGCCTTGAGCGAAGAGTCCTGAAACACTTCCGAAAATTACTCCCACAAGGGATAGGCATACTTTAATTAGCCGCATGAGTGTGCTTTTTTAGCTGGTAAAAACTAATTGAGGGCAAAGTTTCATTTTTCCAACTAGGCTAGAATGGTTGGGCTGTTCATCAGTCTCCAATAATTCCCATCCCAAATCAAAACAACCCCACCTATGGAATTTGAATAGAAACTAACATTACTAGTCACCGCTATGTTGCCTCCTGTGCTTATTGTTAAGGTCATGGTGCTAAAACTAGGGGGATAAGAAGACGCAAATACCAAATTAATGACCTGGCCTGGTTCGCCATCGAATAAGTTCTGCAAAGAACCAGATGGATTCATTTCCATTCCATCTAAGATTAATATAGTCTTCACTCCTAAAACGGAAGAATTATTTAGAACATTAACAAAACCAGTAATCTCACGCTCAGCCACTTCACCTGTACTTATCGTTCCGCTAGAAATATAAATCCCAGGACCTGCTATATAAGTGCCTGCGGGTCCGGTTGGGCCTGTCGCACCTTGAGGGCCTTGTGGTCCCATTGGACCCGTTGCTCCGTCCAATCCATCATTACCCGCCGGGCCTTGTGGTCCCATTGGGCCAGTTGCTCCGTCCAATCCATCGTTACCTGCTGGACCTTGGGGTCCCATCGGTCCTGTAGCACCGTCTAATCCATCGTTACCTGCGGGGCCTTGTGGTCCCATTGGGCCAGTTGCTCCGTCCAATCCATCGTTACCTGCTGGGCCTTGTGGTCCCATTGGACCTGTTGCTCCATCCAATCCATCATTTCCTGCCGGGTCTTGTGGCCCCATCGGACCTGTTGCTCCATCTAAGCCATCATTTCCGGCTGGACCTTGTGGTCCCATCGGGCCTGTTGCTCCATCCAATCCATCATTTCCGGCTGGACCTTGTGGTCCCATCGGACCTGTTGCACCGTCCAATCCATCGTTACCTGCTGGGCCTTGTGGACCCATTGGACCTGTTGCACCGTCTAATCCATCGTTACCTGCGGGTCCTTGTGGTCCCATCGGGCCTGTTGCTCCGTCTAATCCATCGTTACCTGCTGGACCTTGTGGACCCATCGGGCCTGTAGCTCCGTCTAATCCGTCGTTACCTGCTGGGCCTTGTGGTCCCATTGGTCCTGTTGCACCGTCTAAACCGTCGTTACCTGCTGGGCCTTGGGGTCCCATTGGACCTGTCGCTCCATCAAGACCGTCATTT
>DATIAI010000281.1:0-10018 GCA_035458065.1 Algoriphagus sp.
GTGATCGTGCCTGCTATGACTTGGGTTTCGACTGCGGAAGCGGTCGTATTGGTAGGAGCGAAGCCTGTTTTTGTCGATACTGATGCAAACGGATTGATTTGTCCAGATTGGGAAAAAGTTATTTCCGCTCACACCAAGGCCGTGATTCCCGTCCATCTATATGGGAAAATGGTGGAAATGAATCCCTTACTTTCAAAAGCAAAATCGAATGGACTTTTTGTGATTGAAGACGCGGCGCAAGCTTTTGGTGCGATCCAAAAAGGAAAATCAGCCGGAACTTGGGGGGATGTAGGTTGCCTGAGTTTTTATCCAACCAAAAATCTCGGAGCACTTGGAGAGGCTGGAATGTGTCTGACTCAGAATGAAATTCTAGCCCAAAAAATTCATCTGTTGCTCAATCATGGGCAACCTGTTCGGGATCAACATGAGCTGGTAGGCAGAAATAGTAGGATTGATTCCATTCAGGCGGCTTTTCTGAATGTGATGCTGGAGGATTTTGAGCAAAATCAGAAAAGGAGAAAAACAATTGCCAAACTTTATCTAGAAAGGCTTTCCGGAATTGAGGGCTTGAAACTTCCCCTAGGGATCTTGGAAGATGATCACAACGCTCACCTTTTTGTGATTCAGACCGAGCGAAGAGACGGATTGAAAGCTTTTTTGGCAGAAAAGGGAATCGGAACAGCGGTTCATTACCCGATGATTTTGCCGGATTTGAAACCTTTTAGAATTGATGGAGATTTTTCAAATGCCCGAAAACTGGCGAATCAGGGACTTTCTTTACCCATGAATCCATGGTTGAAGGAGGAAGAATTGGGATTTATAACTTCATCTGTCCTAGAGTTTTTTGATTAAAATGAATTTGATTCTGCCATTTCAAAGGATATGTCCTTTAATCCATGTCTATTGAATCCATTTTGGAGGAAGGATGACCTTTAATGCTATTGTGAATAAGGAAGGATAAAAATAATATCCTATTTTTCCTTATGACCTTCTCCCAAGATCCGATTTTCATCGCCGGAACCCTATGCATCACAGTCTTTTTTGCCAATTGGCTGACCCGATTTTCTTGGGGGAAAACAGTCGGAACTCCGATTTGGGCGATTGTGATTTGTGCGCTTATTTCCAATCTGGGAATCATCCCAAGTGCCATGGACGGCAACGTGGTTTACGACGGAGTATTCGTTTATCTGGCTCCTTTGGGGATTTTCATTGCCTTGTTGGAAGTGGATCTGAAAAGTCTGAAAAAGGCCGGATTACCACTTTTGATGATGTTTTTGCTGGGCTCCGTAGCCACAGTGATTGGAGTTTTGGTTGCTTGGTTTGTTGTCAATCCTGCGGCTGAAATCGGCGAACTGGCGTCCGCAGTGGCTGGCATGTATACCGGAACCTATATCGGGGGCTCAATTAATTTCAATGCCGTGGCCTTGCATTACAAAGTCAATGAAGCCGGGAACCTGTTTGCAGCCACCACGGTCGTGGACAATCTGATCGGGACGCCTTGGATCATCGCCACGTTGATTTTGCCTAAATATCTTCAAAAATTTTTCCCAAGGAAAAAGCTTGCATCTGCAGATTCGGCGACAAATACTAATGGAGTGGAGTTTACCTCTATCAGTTCACTTGCCTCTCTATTGGCATTGGGGCTACTGGGAATGACTGTCTCCAAGGTGGTCGTGTCCTATTTTCCCCAAGTCCCGGAAATCATCGTGCTAACTACGCTTGCATTGATTTTGGCTCAGTTTCCTTCTGTTCAGCAACTGCATGGAAAACATACTGTCGGTTTCTTCCTGATATTGATTTTTCTGGCGGTGATCGGGACTCTGTGTGATTTTGGAGCATTGGCAGGAATAGGTTCTTTGGCCGGAACCTTGATCCTTTTTGTTGGTACTCTGGTTTTAGTTCACGGAATTGTGATTTTTGGTGTTGGTGCGATTTTCAAAATGGACTGGGACGTGATCGCAGTTGCATCTCAGGCAAACATAGGTGGTAACACCACGGCAATTGCTGCAGCTGAAAGCCTGAACCGACCTGATTTGTTAATTCCAGGTATGCTGGTTGGAAGCCTGGGAAATGCTATCGGAACTTACGCGGGATTTGCCGTGGCTGGTTGGTTATGATTTTTCACGAGATATAATTTTCCAGCAGGTTTGCAATTCCAATTTTCTTTTCAAATTAGTTAACAAAAGCCGCGACAACTTAACCTTGATTAGTTGATTCCCGCCTAGAATAATCTTAACCATCAAACTCAATATCACCCGACTCTATGGAATCAAGTATTTTGACACAGCTTTTTCTTCCGCTTGCTTTGGCCGTTATCATGTTTGGAATGGGGTTGAGTTTAAGGGTTGGGGATTTCAAAAGGATTTTGATTTACCCAAAAGCAGTGGCTATCGGGCTTACGAACCAACTTGTCCTACTTCCTTTAATTGCATTTGGGTTGATTCAGGTTTTCGGGTTGAAAACCGAACTGGCTGTCGGTTTGATGATTTTGGCAGCCTGTCCCGGTGGAGCGACTTCCAATCTGATCACTCATTTGGCAAAGGGTGATTCAGCACTTTCGATTACCCTGACTGCCTTTTCTTCACTGATCACTGTTTTGACGATTCCTTTTGTGGTCAATTTTGCCATCCAATATTTCATGCCGGGAGGGGAAGTCCCACCCTTGAACATTTTGGGAACAGTGTTTTCTGTCCTTTTCATTACCATAATTCCGGTGGCAATTGGCATGTCAGTTTTGGCAAAAGCTCCGGATCTGGCTGCTAAATGGGATAAGCCATTTCGGAAGATTTCGACAGTTTTCTTTATTTTGATTGTGGTAGCTACAGTCTTGAAAGAGCGAGAAAATCTATTGGCTTATGCCCTTGAAGCAGGGCCTGTGGCCTTAGGGCTAAATGTAGCCACCTTAGTAGTTGGGTTTTTCACCGGAAGGTTATTAGGTCTGGATGAAAAACAAAGCAGAACTATTTCCATCGAATCCGGAATCCAAAATGGAACACTGGGTATTACCATTGCCGCGACGCTTTTGGTAAATCCGGTCATGACGATCCCGTCAGCGATATACAGTTTGATAATGTTTGGGACCGCTGCATTGATTATTATTTACAGTGGAAGAAAAAAGCCTGCGTTGTCCAAAGCATAAAAAAAGAAAGTGGGAGAGTATTGAAAGACTTCTTTTCTAAATTTCTCGATAAAAAAAATCCGAAGTGGAAAGCACACCCCTAGATATCAAAATCCGTCAAGCCCAGCCTCAAGACTTGGGTGACTTACTTCATATGGCCCGTACCGCATTTTTGCAGGCTTTCACAGCCGGAAACAAACCGGAAAATGTGACTGCCTACCTCAACGAAGCTTTCACTATGGATCAGTTTGAGAAAGAAATGGAAAACCCAGCTTCAAGGTTTATGGTAGCCGAATTGGCAGGGGAAATCATCGGTTACGTAAAGGTCAATGAAGTGCCTGCACAAACCGATCTCCACGATCCGGATAGTCTCGAAATTTCACGTCTTTATGTGTTGGAGGATTTTTTGGGTTTGGGTGTCGGGAAAATTTTGCTTGTCCATGCCATTGATTTTGCAAAGCAAAATCAGAAAAAATACCTCTGGCTGGGAGTATGGGAAAAAAATGCCCGCGCCATCCGGTTTTATGAAAAAAATGGCCTCCGAATATTCGGAAGCCATCCATTTCCGTTTGGGGATGAGATCCAGACGGATTACTTGATGAGGATTGATTTTTAGTCGTTGAATTCAAACTTTTACTGCGATTCAACAATCAACTGTAATTCGAGTTCTTACTATTGTTTCAAATAAATGAATTGTAATAATAGAGTCGAGATCTAAAAAAAAAAGGATTCCCCGGGTATCGGGAAATCCTTATCTGATTAAAGTGTTAAGAAAATCAGACTTATAATTATTTGCCTTCCGCTTTTTTAGCTTCTTCCTGCATTTTCTCATTTGCTACAATTCCGATTTCAACCCTTCTGTTTTCGCTTCTTCCGGTTTCAGTCTGGTTGTCTGATTTAGGAATTGATTCTCCAAATCCATGAGTTGTGATACGGCTTGCACCCACACCCTTGTTTTTAAGATACGCCTCAACAGATGATGCACGCTCGACTGAGAGTTTCATGTTGTGTTTTTCAGAACCGGTATCGTCGGTATGACCGTCAATGATGATATTGGTGTCAGGATACTTATTGAGCGTTTTGGCCAAGCTATCCAGATTGGTTCTAGAGGAAGGATTCAGAGTCGCTTTGTCAATGTCAAACAATAATCCCGAATCAAACGTCACTTTGATCCCTTCGCCGACTCTCTCAACTTCAGCTTGTTCGAGCTCTCTTTCCAGTTCTTCGGCTTGTTTGTCCATTTCATTTCCGATGATGGCACCGGCTGATCCACCGATAGCAGCTCCGATGATTATTCCGGTAGCAGTATTGTTTTTTGAAAGAAGCCCGCCAAGTACACCGCCAGCTGTACCTCCAATGGCACCACCTTTTACTGCATTGCTGGTTTTACATCCGATCGTTGCAATTGTCAAAATTGAGACTAAAAGGAGACTTAAAATTTTGTTGTTTGTTTTCATAATGAGCTTTTCAAGGGTAATGAGTTTTATCGCTTTAAGCGCTTATCCTGTTATCCAATTCCCATACCAGTGCTATTGGGATGATTGAGACCAGATTTGAATCAAATTATTGGGGAAGCAATCCCCGATTTTGGGTATTTTCCCCAAGTTGACCTAAGTCCTTTTCAATTATGTGAAAGGGTTGGTTTGGCAGGGTGAAGGAGGTATTTTTGAAAAAAGTTGAATCATGCGACCAATTCTCCTCCTTTTCTTTTTCTATATATGTAGTCAAAATTCAAGTGTTGGGCAGGAAAAGGAGCCAATCGTGATTATGATTTCTTTGGACGGATTTCGCCACGATTATGTGGAGCGGTTTCGGCCGGAAAATCTTACCAAGTTCATTGCTGAGGGAACGGCTGCTGAAGGGCTAATTCCCTCATTCCCTTCCAAGACTTTTCCCAATCATTATACCATTGCCACTGGAATGCTCCCCGAGCATCACGGTTTGGTTGACAATTCCTTTTATGAACCTTTCAAAGATCAGGTTTACACCATGGGGAATAGGGATATTGTGCAAGATGGATATTGGTATGGAGGAACGCCGATCTGGGTATTGGCTGAGGAAAATGGTATCAAAGCAGCGAGTTACTTTTTTGTAGGTTCGGAAGCTCCTGTAAAAGGGCAGAGACCAAGTGAATATTTCGATTACGATGAGGATGTTCCTAATCTGACAAGGATTTCCAAAGTTTTTGAATGGATGCAGCTTCCGGATTCTTTGAGACCCCAAATGATCACCCTTTATTTCTCTGATATGGATGATGTGGGTCATGCCTATGGTCCTAGCAATGATGAAAAACTAAAGGAAAGGCTTACAAAACTTGACCATGAACTTGGGGCGCTTTTCGAAGGACTGAAAAGTTTTGATCTACCAATTACAGTGATCTTGGTCTCCGATCATGGGATGATTGATGTGACTAAGGAGAAACTGATCAACCTAGACCAATTGACCGAGGGCATAAATGCACGGGTGGTAAACAATGGTGCTTTGGCTCATTTACATTTGAAAAATCCGGAAGAAAAAGCTCAAGTAATTGAGTTGATCAAATCTAGGTCTGGAAACGTAGCCATAGACGACCTGAGCGGGAATGAAAATTATTCAGATGTCACCCGGTATCCTCAGCGAATCGGGGATTTGATGATTATTCCTGAGTTGGGTTATTATTTAGCCGATACTCGGGGAATGATGAGGTACCAAAACAGAAGTGCCTTGCTCAAAACAGAGATTTTTGGAGAGCATGGGCTAAGTCCAAAATACAGGGAAATGTGGGGGATTTTTTACGCAAAGGGCCCAAGAATAAAATCAGGCAAGAGGATAGAACCATTTCAAAATATCCATATTTACCCATTGGTTTGTCAGCTTTTGGGATTGCCGATTCCTGAGGGGATTGACGGCAAAAAAGAAGTTTTAGCTCCGGTTTTAATCGATTGAAATGAAAAAAACTCCGATTCAAGGTCGTAAGGAAATTGATTTTCTGGTCAGGAGATTTTACGACAGAGTGCGAGTTCATCCGACTTTGGGGCCGATATTTAATGGGGTAGTAGAGGACTGGGAGGTTCACCTGATCCACCTTTCAGATTTTTGGGAAATGGTCCTGCTCCAAACTGGTCCGGGTGCCGGAAAATTCAATCCGACCAAAGTTCACAGGGAAGTCGATTCCGCTGTGGACAACAAGATCGAGCAAGCTCATTTCGGCAATTGGCTAGAGCTTTGGTTTACAACAATTGATGAATTTTTTGAAGGGGAGGTGGCAGATTATGCCAAAGAACACGCACGTCGAATGGCCCACATGCTATTTATGAGAATTTGGGAGGCCAGACCTAAAGCTTGAGAGCTTATTGATAGGTTTGAGATCTTGCCCACTTTGTTTCGGGAATTGTTGATGATTTAAGCAGGTAAAAGAAACCGTTAACTGCGTGTTTTTTATGCCCAATCAATATTGGCCAAGTATTGTTTCTTTTTATCCCGAAATCCAAAAATTAATTTTGAGAATATAGTATTTTCAGTATTGATTTTCATTTTCTTACAATCCTTGTGCAAATGAACAAATACGTTTCAATCATCAATTTAAGGACGTTGTTGATTTCAGCGATTTCCATGGTGTGTGCGCTTTTGGTTTATCATTTCAATTTCACCTACGATCTGGATTTGTCACTGATTAGCATCGCAATTGTTTTTCCTTTGGTATTTACAATCAGGAGTGCATTCAGACGGAGAGAAAAGGCCTTGGAGTTTTTGTCAAGGTTTCGGTCGGGATTGGTTTCAGCAGAATATGCTTTCTTAACTGTCAAAAAACTGAGCGCCGAGGAAAAATTGGAGGTTCACCATCAGCTACTACTCACATCGGAAAAAATGCTTGAGTTTTTGGAGAAACCTATGGGGGATTTAGAGGAAGTCAGAAAATCAGCCACGGGAATCAACCAGTTTGTCGTGGATAAATCCGAACAAATCAAATCGACAAACAGGCTTAAAATCAATAATTTACTATTGGATGTCCATTTAGGAATTGAAACCGTGGCAGCGATAAAGATTTATCATACTCCGACTTCGATCAGAGCGTATTGTTTGATATTTATTTATCTGTTTCCGGTGATTTGTACCCCCTCGATTTATTTTAAGTTACAGCAAGGGGTTAATGATGGAAATCTTTACATTCTGATATTCCTTTCAGTGGTTTCCTCATTTATATTGATTTCCCTTTTCAATGTTCAGGAGCAACTGGAAAATCCCTTTGATTCTAATGGTCTGGATGACATCCGGACTGAATCTTTTGGGTTTAAAGGTGCCAATCCTTTAACTTAAGGTCCCATGAAAAAGCAACTGTATCTTTGTACTCTGGTTTTAATTTTTTTCATAGGCACCTCATTGAGGGCCTTTTCACAGGAAAGATTATTTGATTCAAAAGAGCCAATTTCCATCGAGTTGCAATTTTCGATTAAGCAACTTAAATCCGAAACCAACGATTCCACTTTCATTGATTCTCAAATGGTCTTTGAGTCTGCACCCGGGCAAAAGGATACATTGAAAATCGAAATCAGGACTAGGGGTAACTTCAGATTGGATAATTGCTTTTATCCTCCTATGCGGGTCAAGATGAAAAAGAATGACGTTGAAAACACGGTTTTCCAAGGAAACCGAAATTTAAAGTTAGTTCTACCTTGCTCCAAAGCAAAAACTGCAGATAGTTACCTGGGAAAAGAATATTTGGCTTACCAGCTTTATGAAGAGATAGCAGAATATACTTTTCATACCCGGCTTCTCAGGGTAAAATTTATCAATACGGATGACAAAAAAGGCGAAACGGCAGAACTTCTCGGGTTTTTCATAGAGGATGATGATGAAGTGGCAGATCGCTTAGGCGGGGAGATCTTGGATGACAAGAGAATAATCCCAACGTTGATGGAAGATACGGCGACCGTCAGACATGACTTTTTTCAATTGATGATTGGTAATACTGATTGGTCTGGTCTATTTCAGCACAATGAAAAAGTTCTAAAGCTGGATGAAAAAACTATCGTACCACTTGCCTACGATTTTGATATGACGGGTCTCGTTAATCCTCCCTATGCACAGGTCAACAACAATATCGGTATTGAACGGGTTACGGATCGGCTTTATCGGGGATTCTGCAGGGATCCTCAACTCATGCAGTCCGTTCGAGCTGAGATATTGGCCAAGGAAAATATCGTCTATGAAACGATTGAGAAAAACCAGCAATATTTTGGAGAATCTAGCGCAAAAGCATGTCGCACTTACCTCAAAGAATTTTTTGACATCCTAAAATCCGATGGGATGTTTGAACAAAAGGTTCTAAGGTCTTGTCGGACCAATGCAGCAGCCCAGACGTTCTAATAGTCCTTTTTCGCATTTTTTACTAAAGGGCTGGGCATACTCCTGATTTTTGCAAAGGATACTAATTCCACCTTTGTTGTAGTTGAAAACTATTGATTTTCAATAAAATTAATGGCTTAAAGACGAGGTTGTAATTCTGATTTTAAGTGATCAAATCCTAAATTTCTAATGTTCTTCCGGGTAATTAATTGAATAAAATAAGGGTGATTTTTTGAACAACTTATTTTTAAGCAACTCAACTGCGCGTCATAGGATTCAACTCCTACGTATTCAGATTTTTTCAGTAAATTTTTTAATCTTTCCCTTTTCTTAAATCTGATTTCCCTTTGAGTCCGTAGATCTTTTTTCAGTCAAAAATCAAAAAGTATGAAAGGGCAAATAAAAAAATCCAAAATAATGATTTCGGTTTTCCGGGAATTTGGAATTCCGATCACAGGCACCAAGAAGTTCAGACGGTTTTATTCGGAGATTCCGATTGACAAATTTTATCTCGAAGGAATATTGTTTGAATTGGAATGTAGGTTGGGAGTTATCCTTGAGGAGGATATTAATCAGCAGATTCATTCTCCCCTAGATGTAATTATGGCTTTTGAAGCCAAAGGATTAGCTTAAAATCAAATTGGACATGAAAAACTTTTCGGTAGATTGGGAAGAATAATACTCCCAATGAAAAACCTGTTTACAATTCTCGCTCTATTTTTAAGTATCACTTCTGCCTCTAATGCTCAAGTATCGCTTTTTGACGGTAAAAGTCTGTCCGGATGGTATATGGATGTGCCAGACCTTCAAAAAGACAGCAGTTTGCGAAGGCCTTTTATTGTTCGAGAGGGGCTATTGGTGAGTTTGGGCACACCCGGAGGGCATTTGATCACAGAGAAAACTTACGAAAACTACATTCTGGAATTTACCTATCGATTCGTGGACAAGCCCGGAAATTGCGGAGTTTTGGTGCATGCCTCTACCCCGAGGGCCTTGTATGATATGTTTCCCAAATCTATTGAGGTACAGATGATGCACAGCAATGCAGGGGATTTTTGGTGTATCCAGGAAAACATCCAAGTGGATGACATGGAAAAGCGACGAGGCCCGAAAGAAAATTGGGGAGTATCAGAAGGAAAAGAACGAAGAGTTCTCAATCTGACTGACAATTCTGAAAAGCCACTTGGTGAATGGAACCGGATGAAAATCAAGTGTGAGGGAGATCGAATCACTGTCTGGGTCAATGGAGATTTAGTCAATGATGGCTATGGAGCTACAGCTCAAAAAGGGCAAATCGCTCTTCAGGCGGAAGGTGCGGAGGTGGAGTTTAAGGATTTGACCTTGACTTCCTTGAAATAATTAGGGATCCTAATTTAGTGTGGTGACTTCTTCAAAAGATCTCTCGAGATTTTCAAATAGGCTATTTAGGTTAATGATCCAAAGTACTGGTTCTGCCCAGTCTGATTTCAAATTGTTGATCGGGACATTTTTACTGATTTATACTTAAAATCAATTTCCGGTTAGTGTTTTTCCATCAGAGAATTTCTGGTGTAGAAGTTAATTTTAGCTTGTATA
>DATIAI010000282.1:0-3252 GCA_035458065.1 Algoriphagus sp.
CTGGGTTGATACATCCCTAGCAGGAAGAATAGAAACAGGCCCATTCTTACGACCCGTGAAATTTGAAAGCATTTCATATCCTGTGAGATTTAGGTTAATAGTGTATGTCCCGATCTGATTTCGGCAGCAACGGCCGCAATCGCTTTTTCCCTGCTTCCCAGCTTCAGGGCCATTTCATCAATTCTGATTTTCTCTTTTTCTTCCGTGGTATAAGTCAGGTATTCCTCCAGACTTACTTCGGTCCGATACACCTGGCTGTGACTTCCCAAGCCGATAAACACTTCCTTGTATTTGCGCTTGGGATCATTTGCCCGATTAATGGAAAGGACCAGTGATTTCTCCTTTTCTGTCAATCCAAGTAGCGTCTGGATTTGTACAAACTTGTTTTGGTATTTGCTCTGGTCAAGCAGGATCTTGCAATCCGAATTATTGATGATGGCGTCTTTGACCACAGGGCTCTGAATGATGTCATCCACTTCCTGAGTCACTACAATTGCTTCCCCAAAAAACTTGCGAACAGTCTTAAACAAATACTTGATGTATTCTGCCATACCTTCCTTAGCGATAGCTTTCCACGCTTCTTCTATAAGGATCATTTTCCGCTGGCCCTTCAGCTTTCGCATCTTGGAAATAAAGATTTCCATGATGATCAGGGTCACTACCGGAAAGAGTATGGGATGGTCTTTGATCTTGTCCAATTCAAAGACGATAAAGCGCTGATCGAGCAATCCCAAGTTCTCCTTGGCATTGAGCAGGTAATCAAATTCACCGCCGCGGTAAAAGGGCTTCAGCACGTAGAGGAAATTTCCCAGATCAAAATCACCTGCCTGAACCTTCTCTTCTACTACCATTCTGGCAAAATCCTCCCGCACGAATTCATAGAAAGAATCAAAGCAGGGAAACACCTCCGCCCTGTCTTTCAAAAAATCAAAGTAGGCCTTCAGGGCATTGGAAATCGCCACATATTCCGAACGCCGAAAAGTCTCATCCTCCTTCTTCCATAAAGCAAGCAAGAGCGTTTTTAGGCTTTCCTTCTTTTCGGTATCCAATACTCGCCCTTCCAGAAAGAAAGGATTAAAGCAAATGGGTGAAGTATCCGAATAGGTGAAATAGTACCCCCCGACCAACTCACAGAGGCCCTGATAAGAATGTCCGACATCAACCAGAACGATATGGGTTCCCTGCTCATAATAGCTTCGAACCATGTGATTGGTAAAGAATGACTTTCCCGATCCGGAAGGTCCCAGGATAAACTTGTTTCGGTTGGTGATCCAGCCTTTGGACATCGGTTCATCGGAAAGATCCACCCAAAGTGGTTGACCATACTTCCGTTCTCCAAGCCGAAGTCCTTTTGGAAGGATTCCTGATTTGGAAGACCCTTCTAGATTATAGAGACATAGAAACTGGTCCAGATTGCAGTGAAAGCAGTCATTGCTTGGAATGGCTGAGGCATTTCCGGGAATCCCGGCCCAGAAAAGCTGAGGGGCGCCAAAGGATTCAGTTTTAGGAAGGACTCCCAGTTTACTCAGCGATGCTGCCGCTGCCCGCATCGCCAGCTGAAGTTCCGGCTTTGAATCAGACCAAAGCAACAGATTTGCATGAGCTTGGACGGGCACCTTTGCTTCACGGATCGAATCGTCCAGATACTCAGCAATTGAGGAAGCGGCCAGTTCATTTGCCCGGGAGTATTTTGACAAAGCATGAAGCCGAAGCCGTTTGGATTCCAATCCGGCAAAAAAGTCCCCTTTGTCCAGCATGCAGATCACTTGGGAATAAATGTGATTGCAGTCCAGTAACTGACCTACCGGAGAAGCCAATCCCAGGTAATACTTGCTTAGATCCGTAGAAAAAGGCTCATAGACTTTAGCAGATTCCAATTCCTGGGGAAGCTGATCCAGGGAAGAAAGGGAAAGCATTCCCAAATACCTGTTACCGATTTTCCAATCGGGCTTGAACTCCAAATCCGCTATTTCAGGAAATGGCAAACTGCCGGAAGGCATCAAATAAGATTCAAGTATCCCTTTTTGGATATCACTCCCCAAAACCTCCTCCTCATTGAGTCTGCGAATTAGGATTCCTTCAGCGGCAAGCAAATGCTCCACCTGACTCAGAACACTCAAAAATGAATCCGCAACACCTGATTTCAGAATAGGCTCCCCGACCCAATGGGACCGAAAGAGATTGGAAAGACTGGAATCACTGAGCTTTTTTTCCGGATTTGTGAGGGTAAAGAATAAATAGCAACGATGATCCAATATCGGTTTCCCGACAAAGAATCGCTCATTGCTTGCGGACAGAAAACCCAGTTCTCCGTCCGGGGATACCGCTTCAAAACTTCCTGAAAATTGCGACTGCACAAACCAATCCTGTTTCCAGACTATCACACCCGAAGGAAGGAGTCTAAAAGCTTTTACAAATGCGCTATGAATCCCTTCAGCTTCCGGTTTGGAAAGGGTAAAAAGCGGAGGAAGATCCATCGAGCAGCAAACGGTCAGGTCACCCTGTCTGGAAACCAGAAAACCGTCTTCGTAGGAAAATAAAGGCAATATTTTATCCAGATCCCTGATTTTTGGCATGGGACAACAAATTTTAAATCAACCGATTGAATAATTATATGAGAAGTATAAGTTGAAGTGTAGGGAGTTAGCCGAAAGAAGTTTAAAAGAAGGCAGGTTGAAGCAACCTGCCCTCAGTTCTCAGGTATTAGCGCCCACTTTGACTTTTCCGGAGACTCCGAAAAGGACCCCGGTCTTTGATTCGAATGCATAACGGCACCTGTTTAAATGCCATTCTTTTCATCAGGCCATCCCGGCCCAGTTCCCGGTTCATGGAATAGATCTTGGATCCCAACCAAGTCAGTAAACCGACCGAAATCAATCCTGCCACCATTGGAGGAATCCCCAAACCCTGAAGGATCAGAAACAGGAAAATCACCCCCAACATCAGTCCCAGCATGTAGTATAGAAATGGAGCCTTGAGTCCTTTAAACTCCATTTCCTGATCAACTCCCTGGTGAATGCGATTTGTTATCATTGCTTAAGGAGCCGCAGGACCACCAAAGAAGCTTCGCAAAACCAGTGAAACCACCACGAGGAACACGCAGGAACCAAACCATGCAGCGGCAACTTTTCCGGTATCCGGATCACCGGAATTCCATTTGTTAAAAACCTTGACAGCTCCCACCAATCCGACCACGGCACCAATTGCATACATCAGATTGACTCCACTTTCAAAGAAGCTGGATACTTGTGT
>DATIAI010000283.1:0-9335 GCA_035458065.1 Algoriphagus sp.
CCATGATGAGCGAGCTTGGAAGAAACACCGTAAGTGCCTATGCCGCGGCAAAAGGAGGATTAAAAATGCTTACCAAAAATCTGGCGACCGAATGGGCAAAATACAATATTCAGGTGAATGGAATTGGGCCGGGATATTTTGCAACTGAGCAGACTGCTCCTATCCGAGTAGACGGGAATCCTTTCAATGAATTCATCCTCAATCGAACCCCTGCCGGAAGATGGGGAAATCCGGAAGATCTGGGTGGTGCAGTGGTATTTTTGGCCAGTGGAGCCAGCGACTTTGTCAACGGTCAGATCCTGTATGTCGATGGAGGAATCTTGGCTACTATCGGAAAACCTGCTGGAGAATGAATTTTCTAACTAAGGCCTGTAAAAAAGTGAATTTCTGACTGGTTAGTTATCAACTTTCGGGTCTTTTGAAGATAAAAGAAAACCTTAAGTCCCCTCACTAGCCCAGACCCGGGGATCCTGCTTTAGTAACCGAACCAGCACCAAGTAAAATTCCTGCTTTGCTCTAAAAAACTCCCAAGGCCTTTCAAAAAAACTTTCCAGGGCGACAGCAAAAAATTCATGTTCATTGAGTCCTGCACTTTCCCGAAAAAAGGAATTTTCTCCGGCTTTGACTTTTTCAATTTCACTCGGAACTTGGCTTTTATATTCTTTCCAAGCCAGGGAATCAAATTCTTTTTCACCATCAGTGTCTATCTGGTTAGCGAGCTTCAAGGCATGTGCGACCTCATGAATTCCAAGGTTGATCCCGTCATTTTTATCCAGAAATCCATCCACAAAGCATTTCCAAGAAACCACGATCAGACCAAATTTCGGATTGACTTCTCCCCGGTGATAGGCCTTTCCTGAAGTACTGAAATAGACATTGGGATAGATCAGTATGGTATGAAAATGAGCCAGCCTAAGTCGCTTCCAACCAAAAGTCACCATGGCTATGGTGGCACTGATCAGGATTTCCATTTCTGAAGTCACTTCGACTATTCCTCCTTTACCAATAAACTTTTTGGAGGAAAGTATGATCTCCATTTTTTCCAAAAAATCCCTGCGATGTTTGGGATTCAAACGTCCAAAAAAGTGGAATTTGTTTTCAAGTATTTGCAGCTCTTTTGAGTTTAATTTCCTTCGAAAAAGTAAAATACGACTCTGCTCCAACCACCAGTTTATTCGCCTGAAAAAATAGTATTTTGAATTCATCGGAAATAAAAATGGCAACTACCGAAAGGTAATTGCCATATAATTGAAATACAAATAGCTTATCTCGCGTAATTTACAGCTCTCATTTCCCGGATTACGGTGATTTTGATCTGCCCAGGGTATTGCATTTCTTTTTCTATTTTCTGTGAAATATCGAAAGAAAGCTTGCCCGCAGTTTGATCGTCCACATGATCGGCATCCACCAAGATTCGAAGTTCGCGGCCTGCCTGCATGGCAAAACACTTGTTGACACCGTCAAATCCGAGAGCCAATTCCTCCAACTCTTTCAGTCGCTTCACATAGCTGTCCATAATTTCCCGACGGGCGCCAGGTCTGGAACCGGAGATCGCATCAGAAGCTTGCACAATTGGTGAAATCATCGAAGTCATCTCGATTTCATCGTGGTGAGCACCGATCGCATTGCAGATTTCCGGATGCTCTTTGTATCGCTTGGCAAGTTCCATTCCGAGGATTGCGTGCGGCAATTCCTGCTCTTCCGGCCAAACTTTTCCGATGTCATGAAGCAATCCTGCACGCTTTGCAAGCTTGGCATTCAACCCCATTTCAGCCGCCATGGTAGCCGCTAATTTGGCAACTTCACGGGAGTGTTGAAGGAGATTCTGTCCATAAGAGGAACGGAATCTCATTCTCCCTACCATTCGGATCAATTCTGGATGAAGGCCGTGAATACCCAGATCAATACAGGTTCTTTCTCCGATTTCCACGATTTCCTCTTCGATGTTTTTCTCGGTTTTGGCTACCACTTCTTCGATTCTTGCAGGGTGAATTCGTCCATCCTGAACCAATCTGTGAAGGGAAAGTCTTGCAATCTCTCTTCTCACCGGATCAAATCCGGAAATAATGATTGCTTCCGGAGTATCATCTACGACAATTTCAACTCCGGTAGCAGCTTCAAGTGCACGGATATTCCGGCCCTCCCGGCCAATGATTTTACCCTTGATGTCATCACTTTCAATATTGAAAACGGAAACACAGTTTTCCACAGCATGCTCGGTAGCTGTACGCTGGATGGTATCCAAGACGATCTTTTTGGCTTGCTTGGTTGCTGTGAGCCTTGCTTCATCCAGGATGTCTTTGATCTGAGAAGACGCTTTGGTTTGTGCCTCTTCTGTCAGCATGGCCACGATTTGCTCTTTGGCTTCCTCTCTGGTCAATCCTGCGATTTTTTCAAGATCAGCAATCCGCTGATTGGTCACCCGATCAAGTTCCTCTTTCTTAACCTGAACGGAATGGAGTTGGGCAGTCAGGTTTTCCTTTTTGCTGTCCAGTTCTGCTTCTTTTCTCTTGAGGACTTCCTGTTCTTTTGCGACTTGCTGTTGGAGTTGTTTTACTTTGGTTTCGTTGGTGATGATGATGCTTTTCTTGTTGTTCATGTCTTCATCAAACTCCGACTTCAACTTCAGATACTTCTCTTTTGCTTCAAGAATTCTGTCCTTTTTGATTGTCTCAGCTGTAAGTTCAGCTTCCCTAAGCATGGATTTGACCTTTTCTTTGGCCTCTTCTTCCAGCTTCTCATTTTTATTTTTAATGAAAAATCCCGCCAAAGCGGCACCCCCACCAAGCCCAGCCAGGGCTGCAAGGATGATAAATAGTACGTCTGCCATAGGTATTTATATAGTTATACTACCTACCGGTTCCGAAAATTCCAGAAATAAGTGGAAATCAATAATCAAACAGCCTTAGTCAATAAAGCTGAAATATGGGAAATGCTTTTGCGAATATGCTCACTGTCTTCAGCATTGACCTCATTGGTCTCCAGGGACTCCACCATGCAGTCAAATGCTACCATGGCAAGCAGATCCTGAAAGTCATCCAGACCAAATTCGGCTTTATACTTCCTCAATTTTTCATTAATCAGTTTCCCGGCATGTCTGATTTTGGCCTCGTCTTCAGGCCTGACACGCATAGGATATTCCCGTTCTCCGATTTTCACTCTGATGGCCAGCGTCTCCATTTCATTCGGAAAGGTATGTGATCAAATGATCGATTTCTTGTATATAATTATTGATTAAGTCACTCATTTCGGTGGCATCCTCTGGATTCACCGGTCGGTTGTCCACAATGTTACTAATTTTAATCTTATTTTTAAAATGGTGGATTTCCTGCTCTTTTTCCTGGATTTCGTGCTCAAGCTGAGCCAAACGAGTCTTTAACTGCTCATTTTCAGCACTAACCGACTCAAGTTTTTTTCCGGCCTGTACGGCCAGTTTTTCCAATTTTTGCAGTTCCTCGTGAATCATTTTTAACTTCTGATGATGGCTCCTACCTGATCCTGGAAGGCCTGAATCAATTTACTCATTGTTTTTTCAATTACCTTATCGGTCAGCGTATTTTCCTGATCTTGTAGGTAGAAACTCAGCGCGTAAGCTTTTTTGCCTGAGTCAATCTTATCGCCTTGGTACACATCAAACACCCCGATCTTCTGAACCAGCTTACCTCCCGCTTTTTCTGCCACAGCTTTGACTTGATCGTACGTGACAGCTTTGTCAATCACTAATGAAAGATCCCGACGCACTTCCGGAAACTTGGAAATTTCCCGATACTTCTTCAGGCCTGAGGCTTTTTTGGTCAACAGATCCCAATCCAATTCTACAAACCACACATCTTGGCGAACCTCGGCAAGTTTCAGGATTTTTTCATCCACTAGGCCAACTGTCCCAAGCTCCTTTTCACCCAGCTTCATAACCAATCCATAGGCAAAAGGCGATGCTTCTTTGATGGTAATCTGGCCAGGTTCGATATTGAGCCTTTCCAAAATCCTCTCCACAGTTGCATAGAGATCCGCAAATCCAAAAGGTTTCTCCGGCTCGATCCAGCTTTCAGAAGAACGGTTTCCGGAATGGAAAATTGCCAACCTTCGGCCTTCTTTGTAGCCTTCGGCAGTTTTCTGATACACAGTCCCAAACTCAAAACACTTGAGATCAGTTTGGCGGCGGTTGATATTATGGGCCAAAACTTCCAAGCCGCTGAACAGCAATGATTGCCGCATCACTCCAAGATCCTCGCTCAGCTTGTTGTAGATTTCCACATTCACAGAAGAATCAAGAAATCCTGATTTTTCAGCATAAACCGGCTTGGTCAGGCTGTTGGTAATCAATTCAAAATAGCCTTGTCCCGCTAGCATTTCTGTCATGCGGTACTGAAGCTTATTCAGATCCTTGACCGGATGCTCTGCGAGATAATCTGTCCGGAGATTTTCAGAAAGTTCGACTTGGTGGAATCCGTGAATTCTGAGGATTTCCTCAATAATATCTGCTTCACGGGTGACGTCCACACGGTAAGGCTTGACAATAGCTATAAATCCTTCCTGGGTTTCATTAGTCACTTTGATATCCAAACTTTCCAAAATAGACTTCACCTCAGCGGGAGCGATTTTCTTTCCAATCAGTCGATTTACATGACCATACGTCACTTCAATCACAAAATCCTGAACTGGCTCAGGATAGAGATCGATAATCTCAGAGGCTACTTTCCCACCTGCAATTTCCTGAAGCAAGGCCACAGCTTTTTTCAAAGCATAAACCGGCATATTAGGATCTGTTCCCCGTTCGAATCGGAAGGAAGCATCAGTTTTCAATCCATGTACTTGTGACCCTTTTCGAATGACATCTGGGGAGAAAAAGGCTGATTCCAGGAAAATGGAAGTGGTCTCGTTACTCACACCGGAATGGTTTCCACCGAAAATTCCAGCGATACACATTCCTCCATTTGAATCGTTGATCATTAATTCCTCACCTGAAAGCTTTCTTTCTTTTCCATCCAAAGTCACAAAGGGAGTTCCCTTGGGAAGCTTGCCTACGATGATTTTTCCTCCGGAAATTTTATCCAAATCAAACGCATGAAGCGGCTGACCCAAATCATGCAAGATGAAGTTGGTGATATCCACCACATTGTTGATCGGCTCGAGATCCAGTGATCGGAGAAAATTCTGAAGCCATTGAGGAGATGGACCTACTTTCAAGTCCGATACCACTACTCCGGCATATCTCGGGCAGTCTGCCGCATTCTGAACTTCCACTGAAATAGGAGGTCCGGATTTTTGAACTTGCAAAAGTTTTTCTTCCGAAAGCGAAACCTGCCTGCCGAGCAGTGCTTTCAAATCTCTGGCCACTCCCAAATGAGAGGCCGCATCAGCACGGTTTGGAGTCAAACCAATCTCCAGGATATGATCTTGGGAAACTTCAAAATATTCGGAAGCTGGGGTCCCATTTGGTAAATCGGTATCCAAAATCATGATGCCAGCGTGGGATGAACCCAAGCCTATTTCGTCTTCGGCGCAGATCATACCTTCAGATACCTGCCCACGGATTTTTGCTTTTTTAATTTCAAAAGGCTCACCTTCGGTAGGAAAAAGCTTTGCTCCTACAGTTGCCACGACAACTTTTTGTCCTTGGGCAACATTGGGTGCACCGCATACGATCGGGACGACTGAAGAGCCGATATCCACTGTGGTAAGACTCAGCTTGTCGGCATCAGGATGCTTTTCGCAGGTCAAAACTTCACCGATAACTACTCCTTCCAAGCCCCCTGGTACCGATACAAATTCCTCAACTCCCTCAACCTCGAGCCCCGAACGGGTAAGCAATGCGGCTATTTCTTCCGGACTTTCGGAAAGCGTGATATAGTTTTTGAGTCGATTGATTGAGATTTTCACGTGTTTTTAATTTATTCTTTAATGGCCATCCCCCCGATAACCATCGGGGCTATCAGGATGTATCTCGCATGGCGGGTAATCATTCCTCGGTGTGTCGGCATCGACATGCTCGATTTCTTTTACTTCAATTTTGCAGGAATTCCTTCCTTAATTTCAACAAAAAAGGTGCTTTTGCACCTTCCCAAAATCAGATTGGCAAATTTATAAGAATTGCAGGAGGGCTGGCTTATTTGGTGTAATTTTTCTCCCCTGCAGGAATAGCTATATCCAACAAATTTTCCTTTGGCGGAAGTGGACACGCATAATCCGGATTGTAAGCACAATAGGGATTGTAGGCCAAGTTAAAATCAATGGTGATGCTGTTCTTCCCATCCTGACGGACATTCAAATATCTCCCGCCGCCGTAGGTTTCTTTTGCGCTAGTTTCATCGGCAAAAGCCAAAAAGAAATTCCGCTTGTCGGCCTCATCCATCGCCTGAAGGAGGAGGAGTTTGTTGGTTTTTCCTCCCAATTCAAATTCCGCAAAGGAATGCTCGATGTACCGTTGCTTTGATCCGTCCGTCAGCGGCACCTCCCGGACTTTTTTATTTTCAATCGGAATAATTCTGGCCTTGACCTTATAGCCAGGATTGATGTCGTAAAATGTCAGTTTGGTAAAGGACCGCTTCTGCTCCTCGGTCAAAGGTGACTCGATATTGAACCGGATAAATTTGAACTGACGCTCCCGTTCCTTTTCTATTTTCTCCACATAGGCTTCGGGACTCTCTGCAGCTGTAAACATGTAAGTGATTGCTGCGGCTATGACTATTCCAACTGCAATCAGTAAAATATGGCTTGATTTCACCTATTTGTGATTTGATTGTGTATTTCGAGAAGCGGTGAACCCACCTCAATGATTCGATTTCTTAGCTTCTCAATCTTGATTTCATCCAAGAATCAGAGAATGCCTTCATCGGCGAAGCTAAAATAGCCACGATCTCCAAAAATCACATGGTCCAATACCGGTAAATCCAAATCCCGACCTATTTTAACCAATCTTTCGGTCAATCTTTTGTCCTGTTCCGATGGACTCAGGTTGCCGCTGGGATGATTGTGAACCAAAATCACCGATTGGGACATGTGCTCCAAAGCGGTTTTGAATACAATTTTGGCATCGACAACAGTCCCTGCTGTTCCTCCTTGACTGATCAATTGTTTTTTGATTACAAAATTTGACCTCGTCAGCAAGATCAGGTAAAAATGCTCCGTAATCTCATCATACAGCTCCGGCTTCATCAGGTCATAAATATCCCGTGATGAGGTGATCTTGATCCGGACAAGCGGCTCCTGCTCTTTCCTTCTTCGACCCAATTCCATAGCCGCAATGATGGAAACTGCTTTGGCTTCCCCGATCCCTTTGAATTTCATCAGGTCTTTGACAGACATTTTAGCCAAAGAGGCCAAGTCATGATTGACATCGCGTAGAATCATTCTGGAAAGATCGACAGCGCTGATTGTGGGGGACCCTGATCCGATCAGGATTGCGATCAATTCGGCGTCTGAAAGTGCTGATTTTCCTTTGAGCAAAAGTTTTTCTCTAGGCCGATCCTCCTCCGCCAATTCGGAGATTTTGATCGAAGTAGCTTGATTCATAAAAAGATTTTTAAAAAGTGTAACTAAAACTACTTAGAAAAAGGCAATAAAAAAACCCTGCTTTTGGCAGGGTTTAGGTAAGAAAGTCTGGAAGAAATTAAGCCATAGCGCTTACGAACTTGGCCAATCTTGATTTCTTGTTACTAGCGTTGTTTTTGTGAATCACATTTTTCTTAGCCAGTTTGTCCAGCATAGAGACAACCTTCTTGTAAAGCTCCATCGCTTCTACTTTGTCGGTTGCAGCTTTCAATCTTTTGATGAAAGTTCTAGTGGTCTTAGCTTGATATCTGTTTCTCAAACGCTTCGATTCGTTGGCACGAATTCTCTTAAGAGCTGATTTGTGATTTGCCATATCTCGTTTTTAACTTAAATTCTTTACGTTCCCCTATTCCGAATTGGAGTGCAAAGTTATTGTAAATAATTAATTCTGCCAAAGGAATTTCAAACATTCCTTGCTGTCGATTCTTTTGCCAAATCAGAATATTTGGTTCAAAGCTTAAAACAGGCTGCAAATATAGGCTTTTTCCTAGTCAAAAAGACAATTGTTTTGACTATTTTCAGGAATGAAGTTTTTTATGATTTTGGCTTTTGGCTTTCTTTTTTGGCCTCAAAGGATGGAATACTGGGGGTTTTATGCCCATTCTTTGATCAATCGACAGGCGGTCTACTCCCTTCCCCCTGAGTTGATCAGTTTTTACAAGCCTCATATCCAGTACATTACCGAAAATGCGGTCAATCCAGACCGACGAAGATACGCCGTGGAAGGAGAGGCTGAAAAACATTTCATCGATTTGGATCATTTCGGAGACAGCGCACTATTTGTCTTACCAAAATATTGGCCCGAAGCACTTGAGAAATTTTCCGAAGATTCACTTCGGGCAAGCGGTATAGGTCCCTGGTCGGCATATCAGACCATGCTTAACCTGACTAAAGCTTTTGAGCAAAAGAATACGGCAGCGATTCTCCGACTTTCTGCAGATCTCGGCCATTATCTAGGAGATCTAAATGTCCCGCTTCACACCACCAAAAATTATAACGGGCAACTGACCGGTCAAGAAGGAGTCCACGGCTTTTGGGAAAGCCGGGTGCCTGAACTTATGGCCAAAGATTATTCACTTTGGGTTGGGAAAGCTGAATATGTGGAAAAGCCCCAACTCGCCATTTGGGAAGCTGTGGAAAATGCCCACAGTCAGGTAGACAGTGTTCTTTCCATCGAGCGATTACTTACAAAAAGCTTTCCTGAAGACCAGAAATACAGCTTCGAGGAAAGAAACGGTTTAACAGTTCGGGTTTATTCCAGAGATTTTACCGAAGCTTTTGCCAATGCACTTGACAACCAAATCGAGCGACAGATGAAGCTATCCATCAAAATGATAGCAGACTTCTGGTACACAGCCTGGATTAATGCCGGTCAGCCGGATCTTGGCACACTGGATCAAATAGAAGTCGAAGAGGAGAAGTTAATGACGGATCCGAAATTGAGGGTAAGAGATCATTGAAAGTCAGAAAGCTAAAATCAGAAAGCTAAAATCAGAAGTATGAAAGCTGAAATCACAAAGTTGAGCAGTGCAGTCAACTGAAAATCAGAATAAATCGGATTTAAGTATTAAATCAAAAATTGGAGAAATTATGGATAGGGATTTAAAGGTCAGAACGAAAAAATTTGCCTTAGAAATCATCAAACTTGTATCAGAACTGCCGAAAAATACAGCGGGTTTTGAACTCGGTAAACAAGTGCTGAGATCTGCCACTTCTGTTGGAGCCAATTATCGTTCATCCCAAAAGGGACGCAGCAGGGCAGAGTTTATTTCCAAACTGTCCAT
>DATIAI010000284.1:0-3291 GCA_035458065.1 Algoriphagus sp.
GCGCAGCGAATAATCCAATCCGAACCTTCCGTAGAACTGGTGACTCCGCGGTAAGGTGCATTTCCTTTACAGCCTTGCTTGGTCACCTTCCGCAAATCATCCGGCTTTGGGAATTCGGAACTGTGTTTTTGGAGTTTGGGAAGGTCTTTTTCATACAAATCAATCATCCGAAAAATCTCCGAGGTGCTTCCGGTTCCATAGGAAGGAGAGGAAACCAGCCCTTCAATCTCAAGTAAGTCGGCATACATCAGCAAATGAGCTAGGCTTTGATTATCGTCCGGATCCGTGCCTCCAATGTCAGTGCTGATCAGGACTCGGGGTTTTTCGGGTACGGATTTTTGAGCAAAAACCGGGAACACATAAATAGAAAGAAGGAAAAATATAATCAGCCTTGACATGTGTTTTTATTCGAAGATAAATTTACCGGAGGATCGCCGTGATGCTTTTTTAATCAAATATGAATATTCACATTTCTGCCAATATCCAAATTTTTCTTCGGCCATTTTGTCAAAGAGAGCTTGTGGTTACCAAGTGAATTATCACAAAATCTAAACCTAATCCGATCACTTAGATTTGATTTTGAAAGTGATTTAGGAATGAATTGGCAATCACTTTTTCATTCAACTTTTTGACCACCTTGATTGATCAATTTGGCTGTCTCTTTTACTTCCAATAACAAGGAATGTAGAAAATCATAGTCCAGATTTTTAAAATCTGCTCTGGTAAAAAACAGGTCGCGCACCATGTCATGATATCGGGCAGCTACATCCTCCTTCAGTCCCAACTCCTTGGCAAATAAGAGTCTTGCGTTTACGTCTATTTTGCTGTTCACGATGTTATGCGTTTCTAGGAATTTTTTAATGTGTCTGTTTCGCACAAGCTGGATATGAAAGCAAAAAGTAGATTTATATGCGATAATCAGGTTCAAAAAATCCGGATCATAGGAAGTTAAAATAACCAACCTTTCACTCATTTGATCGACCAACCGGATATGCTCTTCCATCAGGCTATCAAAATATCGGTCAAAGTCCCCGAAATAATGGTAAAATCCTGACTTGTTTAATCCTGTAATTCTGGACAACCGCTCAATTTGAATTCCCTCATGTCCTTCTTCGCAAAAAAGTTCATACCCGGTGTTAATCCATTTTTGTTTGGATTTAGTGATTTTGGGGGAGTGTAAAAGGGTTTTTTTGATCATAGATTTTGTGCTCCATCTTGGTTAAGTAATCAGTTTCAGATCAACTTTTACCTCTTCATTTTTATTAAAATTCAAAATTTTGAAAAAATTATCCTAATCCGAATAGCCTTTTCCGCCATTTGGTTTGGGTATTTTCCGGATCAAAAAGTTGGTTGTAAGGTTTCAATTTTTCGAGAAAAATTCCTGAATGATCTTCTGACCAAATTCTTTCGAAATAACATTTTAGACCAATTTCCCAACCCCGAATTGTTGAATTTTTCAAAATTAGACTACGCGGTCTAATTTCTTTTGGATGGGAAAATCCAGCTAGTCAAACTGATTCTAATGTTCTTAATTTGAGGTTTTTATGTCTATCCATTCAAGTTATGAATCACCCACGTCGTTTTCTTACTGCCATGATTCTAGGGTTGTTTTCAATCCTTTTAAGTTGCAAGCCAGAAGTAAAGAAAGACCCCAGTCCAGTCGACTCCAAACCCAATATTCTATTAATTGTAGCAGATGATTTGGGGTTCAGTGATATCGCTCCATTTGGAGGGAATATTCAAACTCCGTTTTTGACTGCACTTGCTCAGGAAGGATTGTCGTTTTCAAATTTTTACGCACAGCCTACTTGCTCTCCCACCCGTGCTTCGCTTCTCACCGGAAACGACAACCATATTGCAGGCCTCGGGATCATGAGTGAAATGGATTACCCGGCTCTAAAAGCACTCAATCTTCCCAGTTACGCTGGTCATCTTAGTCAAGAAGTAGTGACAATTCCTGAAATACTCTCTGGAAACGGCTACCATACCTACATGACCGGAAAGTGGCATTTGGGTGAAGGAAAGGGTCTGGACCCTTTTTACAGAGGATTTGAGGAAACGTTTATCTTAGGTACCGGTGGTGGCAGTCACTGGAACGACCGTAAAGCCCTTTCGCCGCTTCAGCATATGGAGTATACCCGAAACGGCGTACCTGTCGAGCCGGCTCCTGACTTCTATTCCACTCAGGCTTACACGGATTCGCTGTTGAGTTTCATAGCTAAAAACAAGAATGACCAAAAACCCTTTTTTGCATACCTATCCTACACAGCGGTTCATGACCCCTTGCACGCACCGGATGAATACATAAATAAATACAAAGGGAAATTTGACATGGGATGGGATTCCCTGTGGGTACAACGGATGAAAAATCTAAAGTCACTTGGAATCCTGCCAAAGGATTTCGAAGCACTGCCTTCCAATCCACTGGTGCCTAAATGGGAAAGTCTAAACCCTGAGCAAAAGCAGGCATTTGCACGCGATATGGAAGTGTATGCCGGTATGCTGGATTACTTGGACATGAGCATTGGGAGGGTTTTTGCCTACCTGAAAGAACAGGGAATGTATGACAATACCCTCGTGATTTTTATGTCAGATAACGGGGCAAACGGCGCGACTTCCAGTTCTTACTTGGGAAATGAGGATGGGAAGTATCTGGGTACTTTCGATAATTCCTTGGAGAATCGGGGGAAGAAAGGATCCTATGTGGAAACCGGGGCAGGGTGGGCACTTGCGTCTTCTGCTCCTTTTCGATATTTCAAAGGCTTTACTTCCGAAGGAGGTATCAAAGTGCCCCTGATCATCAAAATGCCCGGAAAAATGAAAGATGCAGGACAATGGAATCGAAGTTTTGTCCATGTCACAGATATACTCCCAACCTTATTGGACTACACCGGTATTGCATATCCGCAAGAATTTAAAGGTAATTCAATCCATCCCTATATTGGAAGATCCATTCTGAAGGTATTGAATGGCAGTTCAGAGCCATTGGATTCCACCAAAGGATATGGGTGGGAGCTTTTTGAAATGAGGGCTTTCATCCGAGGAAACTGGAAAATTCTCCGCTTGCCTCAGCCCTTGGGAACAGGTTCGTGGGAGTTATATGATCTGGAGAAAGATCCAACTGAGTCAATAGATCTTTCAACCCAATTTCCTGAAATCAAAGAAGAATTGATAAAAGGTTGGATGGATTATGCTCAAAGGAACGGTGTCCATGACCATCAAGGCCATTATGATGCTTTTTACCGTGACAATTTTTCCGCACCTAAAAACCAATGAAAAATTTAAGGAGAA
>DATIAI010000285.1:0-5409 GCA_035458065.1 Algoriphagus sp.
TGATCAATGGCCTCCCTTTTTCTTTAAACCCTCACTTTAGTATTTCCTCCACCTTCAAGTGTAATAGGCACAGGTTTGTTGGTTTTCCAATTCCCGCCCGTAAAATCAGGAACATCAATCGAATTGGATCTGTTGGCTACTGACCACTCACTCAGTGGGGTAATGCAACTCCAAAGCGCAGCATCATAAACATCCTGGTCTAAAGGAAGACCATTTCTCAAGCAATCAATCAGTCTCCAGTCCATCATAAAGTCCATTCCTCCGTGTCCACCAATCTGCTTGGCTAGTTCTCCGACTTTCTGAACGATCTCCGGAGTATACTTGGTTTGCAGCTCTTTCATTTCTTCCTCTTTCATCCAGCCATGTCCTTTGGCTACTTTTTGGTCAGGGTATTTTTGAGCATAACCTTCTGAACCGCTGACAACGTGCAATCGGGAATAAGGACGAGGTGAGGTCACATCATGCTGAATCATAATCGTTTTGCCATGCTTGGTCTTTACCACGGTGGTATTCATGTTGCCACGATAGGATTTGGACGCAAATGAACCAAAAAACGGATCCTTTTCGGCAAGTTCCTCTGCCTTGGCTTTCATCTGGAAATCATTGGAAGACATCGACGTGAGGTATTCCATCTGATCCCCTCTATTGATATTCAGGATTTGACAGATCGGCCCCAAACCGTGTGTGGGATATAGGTTGCCATTTCTGTAGTTTTCCTTCAGTCTCCACATGTCCTGATAGCCGTTTTCCTTTTGGAAATTATGGGCTAGCAAATCGTGGATATAAGCACCTTCGACATGCAACACCTCTCCGAAGAAACCTTCGCGGGCCATCTTCAAAGTCATCAATTCAAAGAAATCATAGCAACAGTTTTCGAGTTGCATGCAGTGCTTTTTTGTACGCTCCGAAGTTTCGACCAATTGCCAACATTCCTCAAGTGTACGAGCTGCAGGCACTTCGACTGCTGCATGCTTTCCAGCCTCCATGGCATAGACAGCCATTGGCACGTGCCAATCCCATGGTGTCGCAATGTAAATCAGATCCAAATCCTCACGCTCGCACATTTTTTTCCAGGCATAGACACTTCCTGAATAAAGTTCCGGATTGTGGGTAGTTCCCTCCAGAGATTTTTTTGCCTTTTCTGCCCGTTCAGGAAGCAAATCACAAAGAGCTTTAATTTCAACCCCTTCGATTTTGCTCAATCGGGTCACCGCACCGGGACCTCTCTGGCCCAAACCCACAACTCCAACCCGAACTGTTTCAATTTTTGGGGCAGCGAAACCGCACATATTGAATGTTTGGACTCTGGATGCGCCATATTTTGCCTCAAGAGGCAGGGTTTGAAATTCTCCTGCGAATACGCTTCCTGCCCCGAAAAGGCCTAAACCAGCCAATCCGGTGGATTTCAAAAATTCTCTTCTACGGTTCATAGTAATTCGTGCTTTTTTTGGGTTTGCTTCGGCTATTTAATAAAAATTTAAATGAAGTCCGTCCCGAAGTCCAGAAAGCTCACAAAAAAACCGGAAGCAACTACCTCCGGCCTTTTTCTCAATTTGAAAGCACTATCAATTATCCATTTCCTTTAACCCTTGTTGTATTTGTTTTAGATGCTGTGTTGATGCCAAATATTCCATAAATCGGGCAGGCATTTACCAAGCTGGTCAAAACCATAATTGTTGCAACTACCAATCCAACAATACCCCAGGTACCGGTGAGAGATTCGGAGAAGTATAAACTGACCAAAATCACCGCAATTATCAATCGAATTGATCTATCGATATTTCCCATGTTCTTTTTCATGATTTCCTGAAAGGTTATGATAAAAAAACTCCCTAACTCAAGTAAATCTAAACCCAACTAAACAGCATGACTATGACAAAAGTCACAGAGATGGCTGATTTTCAGAAGGAAGTGAAATAATCGGTCATTACCCTTTCAGCGGATTTTCCTTGAGGGGTAAAGTCAGGTTCCCGCTCATGTCTTTCAGGATACCACTTCCAAAAAAACACCCCTGCCAACCATTCCTTTTTCCAGGCGGTTTCAAAAAAAGCCTCGTAGCATAGCGCCTGGACTTCTTCGGAAAATTGAATTTCCTTGCGCTCATTGGGCCAAACCCAAGGCTGAACTGCTGCATCGACGGTATTGCAATAGCCGATTTCGGTGAAAATTACCGGCTTTTTATATTTTCTGATTACCTTTTCGATTTTTGGAAGATGGTTTTCCCAGGAAGATTTCAACTCTTCCAAATCAGGACTGTGGTCTGATGCCAAAGGGAAATAAGCCTGTATTCCCACATAGTCCAGGGCATCCCAGAATTTTACTTTCTCATACTCAGTGAAATTGGCAGCATACACCAACTTGCCGGAATACACTTTTCGAACTTCAAAAATGATTTCTCTCCACTCTTTTTCTCGCTGAGAGGTTTTTTCCAATTCCGTCCCAACACACAGCATGGGCATTTTCAGACTCTCAGCCAGACGGGCATAATCCAAAATAAAAGCTTCGTAATTGCCAAACCAGGTCTTCCAATCTTCCTCGTTTAGCATTTCGATTTCTCCGACCCAAGCACCTCTCACCCAAAGGTGCGGTTTCAGCATATTCATCATGCCATGCTGTGCCGATGAATCCAAAGTAGCCTGAATCCCGGCTGGAGTTTCTCCCCACCAGTGCTTGTCGTTGCCAAGATCCCAACGGATTTCCGGTGAGTTCTTTTCACTTTGCCAACCAAAAGGTGTCTGGGAAAGAGCATTGGCACCGGTGGATTTCAAAGCCTGAATTTCTCCACCCTGAAGCGGCTTACGGCTTCCCACCCAACAGACGCCTTTCCATTTCTCAGTGGCACTTATTAGGTTTTCTGCAGGGATAAAAAACCAGATGAAAAAACTCAGAAGGATCAAACCCACGGAACTGAAAAGATACTTACTGAACCATGGCTTCATGGGTATGGTGATTTATTTATCGCTATTTGGAGAGTGGCTCCACCCGGATATTTTCAAGAATGATCTCTGAGAGCTTTTCCAATTTACCTGAAATGTACAGTTCCTGCATCTTTTCGACCCGAGTATTTTTATCCTCCGGCTTGAGATTCAGGTAGTTTTGAAACCGGATCCCTCCGACTTCTACTACTCCATTGACTTCTCTCATGCGAATCCCCCCGCCATCAGTATGATAGCTATAGGCCATGAAATCCATTCGATAATCCTCCTTGCCAAACCAATACAAGAATTCGTCCTCGAAATGCTCTCCTCCGCCTTCGGGTTGAAAAGTGACCTTGACCAAATGATACTTCTTGCCATTCATTTCAGTTTCACCCAGATAAGTTTTGATTGCAGCAGGATCGTTGAGTCCGTAGGGAAGAAAGGCAAAATAGGCTACAGAATTTACCGAGCGGGAAAAGGCACCGATTCGCTCTTCGGTCAAAGTGTCGATTTTGGCTCCGTTTACCGTGCGGACAAAACCGGAATTATTCAACACATCCTTGACTGTCCCGGTGGAGTCGCTGAATTCCCGGATGTATTCAAATGCTGAGGGTGTCTTGAAGATCGTGTAGTGGATATTTCTGAAATCAAATTCGATTTTGGAGGTCTGGAAAGCATCTCCACCATGGGCTTCAATCGAGGCATCGACGATTTTTTGGGCTTGGGTTCGCTGATCGCAAGAAAAAGTGACTATGCCAATTAAAACTAGCAAAATGGATTGAAGAAGGTGTTTCATAAAATCAAATTAAATGCAAAATACTTTAGAAATGGGCTTCGCGAAATAGGGTTGAAATACGCTACGTGAGATACAATAGAAATAGCCTTCGAAGCTTAATTCTCTGCTCGGAGAAAGGCATTTTCAATTAAATTTCGAAACTCAAAAGAGGATCTGATACTCCGAGTAAAGGTATTCAGCTCTCAGGAAAAGCTTTTCTCCCTTTTCATTGACTCTCCAACTTTCCCGCTTGCCCTGAAGTTTGAAACCTTCCACTTCCTCAAAACTCAGGTTGTAGACTAAGCTCCTGTGATCTTTGAGTTGAATTTCATTTGCCACCATCTCGAAAGTTTCCGGATCAAAATAGTACCACCAAATATCTGTCTCCGGCCCATAATCCACCCGGATCACTTCTACCGATTTTCCGTTTTCAATAGTTTTTTGACCCTCGTAACTCAACTTTGCTCCTTCATCAAGTAACTTCCATGGCTGTGCTACGGCGTAAAAGGCCGCATCGAAGTCTTTCTTTTTGGAAGCCAGAAATCCTGGATTTTTCACTTCATTCCCTCCCAAATAATAATGCATTTGCGATCCGTCCCAAGTCAGCAGATGGGTTAGACTATCACTAGTCCATTGGATTTTTCCTTCAAAATAGGGTTTGAAACGAAACTCATGCGATTGATCCAACACACTTTCAATCGAACCATCTTCATTCAGCAGCCTTGTGAGTTTCCGAAATTTCAGGCTGCTCATTTTGGACCAATCTTCCTCTCCTCCATGGGCTTCCATGGATTTCTCCAAAATCTCCCTGGCCTGTTTTTCAGGACTTTTACTGCAGGAAAATTGAAGGGCTAAACCAAAGAATACGAGGGACCTTAGCAATAATCTCATGGCTTGAAATTAAGAGTTCGTTTTGGCAGAAGGTAATCCAGATAAATTCCCCCCAAAACTAGCAGGTATTCGATCAAGAGGAAAACCGGATTCTCAGTCACCGGATCACTCTCATACGCCTGATAAGAAAAAATGGCCGCGAAAGTCCAAATCAAAAAGGTATTCCTCCCGGTCAATAAGCTCAACCCAAAAGCGGGAATAAGATACCAAGGATGAACAACGGGCTGCAAAATCAGGTAAATAAGATAGATCAATATCCACAGATCCACCAATTCAATGAGGGTTTGTGGTTTCTTTTTCCAGGAGAAAAAGACAATTGCAATTAATGTTACTATGGAAAGAATTTTTGTCAGCGCACCAATGGTATTGTACCCCTGAATCCAAAATCCAACTTCCCGAAGCAGGTAATAAATTGAAGCATTGAATTCGAATTTTCCCTGATAGAGTTTGAGGCTTTGCAAGAAGTTAGCATCCGAAGCACTGACAAAAAACCATCCAAGACTGAGCATCAAGGCTAAAATAGCTCCGGCCCAAAAGAGTGTGTTCTTTTTTGTCTTATTGAAAAAAAACCAAGCAGGAAGCAGCATAAAAGGGAGTAATTTCATTCCCACTGCAAAGCCCCAAAATCCACCGGAAAGTGGTTCATTTTTCTTTTCAAATGCCAAAATCGAAGCCAATAGAAAAAGTAGAACCAGGCCCTCGAAGTGGAGATTTCCGGTGATTTCCAGAATTACAAGCGGATTGAGCCAATACAACCAAAGCAGTTTTGTCGGCTTTTGAAAAGCCTTGAAAATTTTAAGAAAAAGCATAAAAACCACGATTTCT
>DATIAI010000286.1:0-4351 GCA_035458065.1 Algoriphagus sp.
AGTACTTGCTATTCAACGAACAGAAGGCTAAATGGCAATGAAATTTCCACATGGATGGCTAGTAACTAATACCTTATTAATTAGGTCATAATTTTTACTGCAAAAGATGAGTTCAAATTAAGATTTCCTACTCCCAATCATCTGTTCTAAAAGAAGAAACAGGTAATAGATTTGCTCCGAAAAGGCTTCCAATTACCCAATTGCGCCAAGCATATCTTACAGCCTTTGGATTCCCTACCTTCTCATTCACGACTAATATTTCGGAACCATTTACAATTTTAGCTTGGGCGGGATAGAAAATTCTATCCTCCCCTGCTATCTCAAACCCATCTAATTCTTTAAAGGAAAACAGCCCTTTTTCAGCATTTTTAAATTTTAGAAGTAATCCCTGATCCTTCAATTCCTGGGACTCAAAAACAGGGGAGGCGTAGTCTATCTGCTTGTAGCCATAAGTCAGATTAAGTGCATTGAACAATAGTCTTTCGGCCACCTCTTTTTTCTTTGGAGGATGAATGACGTTTTCTTCCCCTATGTCTATGGTAAGTGCTATTCCGGAATTTGGAATCAAGTCCAGACACTCCAATTGGGCTTCCCTCATAAAAGCTGAGTTGTCAGAGAATTGAAAGGCCTGATTATTACCGTATGAAAAAGGAGCAATTTGAACGAAATAAAAGGGCATATCCCCAATTCCCCACCTTTTGCGCCAATCTTCTACCATAGCAGGGAAAAGCCTTTTATATAGTTCAGGATCACTGCGATTGGATTCTCCCTGATACCATAGTACCCCTTTTATGGTATAGTTTGTCATTGGATTGATCATGGAATTAAATAAAGCTGTGGGAATATGAACTGTCCTTTTAGAAATATCCACATCCTTTAAATCCACCTCTTGAAAAGCTTGCAGATTTTCATGGCTCATCCATGCCTGTATAGAGCTTCCTCCCCATGAGGAATGAATTATTCCTACAGGGACATCTAATACCTCCTGTAGTTGCTGACCGAAAAAATAACCTATCGCACTGAATCCAGCCACATTCTCTGGAGAAGCCTGCTGCCATCCCGAATATTTTTCAAGGTTTTTAAGGGGAGTTTTTGATGCAATTTTATCCACTGAAAAAAGACGCAAATTTGGATTATGGGACTTTACAATTGCCAGAGGAGAACCAAAGGTCGGTTGGCCCCGAAAACCTTTGACAGGTTGCTCCATATTCGATTGTCCCGAACACAGCCACACCTCTCCAAATAAGATGTTTTCCAGTAAAATATCGGATGCTTTACTTTTGATTTGAATGGTTTGCGGCTCTTTACTCAAAGTAGTTTCCACCACAATCTGCCAGTTGCCTTCATTATCAGCAATTATTTGCATCGGTTCTTTCAGCCATGAAGCCTCTATCTGAAAATTCTCCTTGGGATCAGCCCAACCCCAGATTGTAACCGCAGTATTTCGCTGCAAAACCATGTTTGATGCTACCATGGCCGGAAGTTTAACTTCTGCATTGGTTGATGAAATAAATAGCGATTGGACTGTGGCTATTAGGATAAGTAAGCTAACCTTCTTCATGTCTTTAGAAATTTCTTTAATTCAAAAACCTTTTTTGATCAGATGGTATTAAACCCAATAAATAGGGCCAATACTCCAAATTGACTTTATTTAACTTCAATCATTTTCGAGAAAAGAACCCGAACAGGACCAAAGATTCCAGCCGGTTCTTCTTTCCATTCGGAATAATTTGCCAACCAATTCCCCCCGTCGGATTGAATGTTGGTTTTGGTAAATCGCTGTTCCTCCGGAAGCATTTTGTCGCCTGTCAAACGGTTTACCCATAAGTTCGCCACTTCAATTTTAAGCTCATTGTCACCCTCTTGAACAAATTCAGTAATCTCTGCTCTAAATGGAGGCTTCCATACTATTCCGGCTGATTTTCCATTAACAAATATTTCCGCTGTCTCCCTAATTTGCCCAAGATCCAGGTAAATCTTTTGGTCGACAGATTTCCAGTCCATTGAAGCGTTGAACGATTTATTATAAATAGCTTTTCCTGAGTAGTATTTAATCCCCGGATTTTTGTGTTCTGTCCAGGAGATCAACTCCGGAAAATCGACACTGGCCGGAGCTCCCCAAGCAGTATCAAATTCGACTTTCCACCCCCCCTCCAGCATATGAGGTAGGGGAATTTGTTCAACAATGCTTTTAAAATTTTCACCCTTCTGGTTTTGTAGGGTATAGGTTCCATTTTGCCAGTATTCCATCACTACTGACTTGGCATTTACAAGGACAACCTCTTCTTCAGGAATTTCCGGAACCGATGATTTAATTGATTTGATTGAATGAAGTGCCGGACGCGCTGAATTCTTCGCCAAGACAACAAAAGTAGAACCGCCCGGAGAGAGGGATATCGGCATTCGAATTGTATTCTCCAATTGCTGATACACCTGTTGATCCTTGATACTTCCATCAGACGGATCCCAAATCTGTGGAGCCGCATTTATTACCCGAAAGAGGCAATTTGCCTTTATTGAATTTGCAGTCTTGTTATGGACAAAGTAAATATGTAAAGTAGGGGTTTCCCTGTGGATAAAATCAAAGCTGGAACCCAAGGCAGTATCTTCCGGAGAAAAGTCCGGCGAAATTCCCTGAAGTTTTAGCCACTGCTCCGGAGTATGTCCAGAAATTACTTTGCCTTTTCCATAATTACTGACATTACCTTTATTTCCCCACATGGAAGCAGAAAGCTCACGAAGTTTTTGAGTCTTTACTGAAAAATCTGATAACCCAGGAACTTCCGATGGTTTGGGACCAAGAAGAGTAGCACCTTGAGAAACAAGGGTTTCCAGTCTAATCAGGACTTCAAGGGGCATATCCTTTCTATCTGGAAGCACCAGAATACGATAAGACATCCCATCAGGTAGTACAATCATTCCGTCTTTTACGGACATTCGATTCAAAATAACATCTGAATTGACAACATCGTACTCGTAACCTATCCCAAGTCCTTCAATACGCGGTTTGTCTGGGACGTTGTGGTAAAGCGGCCAGAAATTTGGGGCTTGGTCTCCATAGTAATATGCTACATCGGCAACATATCGCCCCTGCTGCAACATGTGGCTGCATCTTGCCAGGTAATCCATAAAAGGACGCGCATGGGACCACCAACTAACCTGTGGATTCATATCCACTCCGGCATGGTAGGTACGTCCGGGGTATTCGCCTTCTACCGGTGAATGAGCAAAACCATGGTAAGTAACCCGGTTTAGCCCTTCAGCAAATGCCCTGTCTACAAGCTTTTTCATCGTGTAGGGTCCATCTCTCCATCGGCGCCAGGTTGTCCAGGATTCGGCATCCACAATGTTTTTACCATAAATGTGTGATGCACTTGCTATTTCCTTTACCAAAAAGAGATTCCTTGGATTTCCCAGCCAAAATTCCCCTCTTGGTATGTGCACATTTCCCAATGCCTTTAGCGCATCTACCGGGCAGGTTTCCCAAAAGGGAGAACCAGGGCCACCGGCTTCCGCTACCAACTGTACACCATATTCTTCACAAACTTCGCTCCCTGTAGTGTAATGGCTGTAAATGAGCAAATCACTGACTGATTTTTGGTAATCATAACGAAATCGGTTAGAAAGATCCGGGTCACCAATATCCCAACCTAATAAGACAGGCAGCCATTGAATGGGACTATAACCATGTTGATTTTCAAACCAAGACGGAAAACCTTTGGTCCATTGAATCCCACCATGCAGCTCCATGCTATCATCATCCAGGGTTTTCAGTGGGGTTTGGTTCGCTTTACCTTTCTCAAGCCCTAATTGCTTGAATATATATTCAAAGTGAAACCGGGTGGCTTCCGGATCCAAAAAATCAAGGAAGTACCCCTTTGAGTTTGGACTGGCGGCGATTAGTTGCTGCCCGTTATTGGTGCAAACAAATCGTTCTATATGCCATTTTCCGGGTGGCACGTCCCATACCAGCTCTCCATCCTTGAACTTATCGGAAATATCCAATACCTGGGACAAATCGCTTACCTGCATATTTTCCGAGTAAGGCCAAGCCAACACCGCTACATCCAAATACCATATTGGCAAGCCATTGAAACCTTTGGGGCATTCTTTCGGGACATCGGGAAACTTCAATCTGCTTCGGATCATTCCGGGGCCCTCCACCTCCATTCCGGAATGGAAAAGATTCTTGCCTGCAAGCTCCGGTGTAATCCAGTCACCTCCTGAATTCCACCCACTGGCACAAATCAGCCCCAGTTCCAAATCGAGACGCTTGGCCTCTTCAAAGGCGTGATGAATCGCCTTAACAGATTCATCCCCTAAAAAACCTGGTCCAGCTGGAACAAATCCA
>DATIAI010000287.1:0-3483 GCA_035458065.1 Algoriphagus sp.
AAAGGCGCAAGACTGGATGGTTTGACTGTTGCACCAAAGTCTCCAGAAGAACTCTGCGTTCACTATAGCTCAGATTTCTGATATCCTGACCGTTAAACTCCAAAAGATCATAAGCCTGGAAGATTACAGGGACTTTTGCAAGGATAGCTTTGCTCACATTTTTTCGGCCAATTCGGGTTTGTAGCTCATTGAACAGGCCGATTTGACCGTCGACAAAGGCAAGGATTTCTCCGTCGATTACGGTTCCGTCTGGAAGTATTTTAGACAATGCTGCGATTTCGGGATATTTGTCCGTCACCAATTCCTCTCCCCGGGACCAGAGGAAGATTTCGTTTTTCCTGAAAATCACCTGTCCGCGTATGCCGTCCCATTTGTGCTCTGCCACCCACTCGGAGACATCTCCGAGTTCATGAAGCTCGGTCTCGAGCGAGTAGGCGAGATAAAACGGGTAGGGTTTGGAGACATAAGCCTGCTCGTTTCTTCCATAAACCAACTCGTCAAATGTGGTGGTATCGGAACTCCAATCCCCCATCAATCGATAGGCGAGTTCGTCTTCCGAAACTGCTGTGACCTGTGAAAGCGCCTTGGTCATCAGCTTTTGGCTGATGCCGATGCGGAAAGATCCAGTCATCAGTTTGGTAAATACAAAGCGGGAATAATAGTCCAGCTCCATCCAGGTTTTTTGGACAAAGTCTTTTTTTTCGAGCTCAGTTTTGGATTTCAGCAGGACTAACTCCTCGAGAATTTCGCTCAGAGACTTGTCGCTGGTATGCTCATCATTTGGGACCACGAGCGCAATTGACTCGGCCAGATCTCCAACGATATGATAGCTCTCCTCAAACAGCCAAAGGGGAATCTCCGCAAGTTCGGCGGCATAGATCCGAAGCAGCGTAGTATTCACCGGCCGGGGTGGGCGTCTGTGGGATAATATTGCCATAGTCCAAAGCTTGTCCTGCTCCTCGGCTTGAGCAAAGTAGTCAGCCAGCGCGGCTACTTTCTGACTGGTTTTATTAGAGGAATCCAGTTTCTCGATCAGTTCTGCGAATTGTTTCATACAGATTGTGTGGGTTCAACCGCAGAAACTTCTTCCTTTTCGCCTTCGTAGTCGGTATTTTCCACGGAGGCGTCATAGCCGAGTTCCTGGAGGTATCGGCTGAAAATGTCAGTATAACCGTGGGTACAGATTACCCGGCTCGCCTCACTTGCTTTGATGCTTTGCAACAAGCCCTGCCAATCGCAATGGTCAGACAGTACGAATCCCTTGTCGGTAGCCCGACGTGATCTAGCTCCGCGAAAAGCCATCCAACCGCTACACGTGCCGGTCTCAAAAGGAACCAGTTTCCGCATCCAAGGAGAGCCGTGCGCACTGGGGGGAGCAACCACGATGTTGCCCCTGATTTCTTTAGTAGAGGTGTCTTTGGTGATCAGCGTTGTATTGGGCATTTCCAATTGGGGCCGAAGCACCTCCGTCATGTTTTCCACTGCACCGTGGGTATAAATTTTTCCAATCGTGGTGTCGAGATGCTTGAGAATCCGTTGCGCTTTACCAAGCGTATAGCCAAACAGAACAGAGGTTTTGCCGTCTTCTTTATTGTTTTTCCACCAGGCATTGATCTCTTCGAAGACCGATGCTTGCGTCTTCCACTTGAATGCGGGAAGGCCAAAGGTACATTCGGTGATTAGGGTATTGCATTTGATCGACTCATAGGGCGTACAGACGCCGTCGTCTTCCGTTTTATAATCCCCGGTGAAAACCCAAACCTCGCCCCGATATTCTACCCGTACTTGGGATGATCCGATAATGTGACCGGCAGGATGGAGACTAAATGTGACTCCATTGATGTGAAACGGCTCATTCCATTCTATCCCCTGGGCATTGATCGGTCCCAGCCGATGACGGATAATGGGGAGATTGCTATGATGAGTGAGATATTTTTTATGCCCAAATCGGGCATGGTCCGAATGCCCGTGCGTGATAATGGCGCGGTCAACCGGCTTCCAGGGATCAATGTAGATCTGAGCTTGCGGACAGTAAATACCTCGCGAATCGAATATTAAAAGGTCTGATTGCTTCATTGACAGGTGTTTTGACCAAATCGACCGATTGAATACAACGGGCTTTTTACAGCATAGGGTTCGCTGTTCTACAATGACCTATTTAAGTCCTAACACAATAAAAGGCTAAGGTGTTCTGATAGCAAGGTAGGTTTAACCCCAACAGCTCTGTGATTCCGACCTTCTATTGGGATTAACAATTCAAGTAGGAATGGGTAATTTCCATCTGGCCTTTACCTTTGATTAGGATTTTGAAAATAATATAAATCCCATCCCAACTTTTATCCAGCCATTTCAACCCTAACTTCCCCACCTCCCGGCTTTACATCATAGACTACAAAGCTCCCTTTTTCATCCTTTTGGATTTCCACAGTACTACTTTGATCTCCTTGACTGACCTGTGCTGAGGTCCATTCAGCTGGAATATAAGTTTTCAGGGTAAGTGGTACAGAATAAAGTTCAGGATCAAGTTCGGAGCTCAGATTGATTGAGATCGTTTCGTCTTTTACCGATGTGGTTACCTGAGTGGCTTTCCGCTCACGAAGGTATTTGGTCACATCCCGGAAAGTGGCGATCCAGAGATCCTTTTCATTGGCTTTCATGTAGGAGAAATACTCTACAAGTTCGGGACGGGTTTTGGGTTCCCAGCCTAAGTTTTCGACACCATGAAAAACCAGCACCAACCAGGTGTTTTCATGGTTCATTACCGTGTCAACCCAAGCTTTCATCTGATTGATATCGATGCGGGTGACCGGTCCCCGCTGCCACTGCACATATTCTTTGGAGGATTCACCAGGGGTCATTTTGCTGCCACGGTTGATCTCTTCCAGCCATTCTTCAGGCATACGGTTGCGGAGTGATGGGTAGACTTTATGGGCATATTCCATCACCCGTTCGTTTTCGGTACCATATGGTCCCTCAGCGCTGAAGATTGATTCCGGCCCGATAAACTTGAGTAGATCGGCCTTGCTTTGTTCCAACTCATACAGCATGTTAACCTCGTCCAGAGCCGCCAACCGTGGGTGTGTGACGGTGTGCGAGGCGATCTCATGACCCTGAGCAGCATAGGATTTGTATTGCTCCCAGGTAGTAGTGTCTTCGACGTTGTTGTGAAAGACCACGTCATCGGTGTCTTTCATGGTGCCTTTGCGGATTTTGGCATAGCCTTCATCGATCAAAGCATGGGCTTCTGCTACTTTTCCCTGCTCAAATAGAGAACCTGCTCGTGCGTGATAATCCTCCGCCTCACTCGTTCCGGTGAATGCAATCAGCGAAGCCCGCTCAAAAAAGTTAGAGGAGTCGGTTGGAATTTTTTCGGTTTCTGCAATGATTTCCTGAGGATTTCTCCCTATGAATTTGCCTTTTCCTGAGCCTTCAACTTTGCCCGTGATGATGTAGAAAGTCGCAGGTAGCCCAAGACTGTCCATG
>DATIAI010000288.1:0-5399 GCA_035458065.1 Algoriphagus sp.
GCAATGCCAGTATTGATATCTTTTGTATTTTGAATGTCTAATTCACTTGCCCCGGAAGTTTTCAGAACCATTTCGGATTGCTGTATTAATGCCTTTTTGCCTTCAATTCCAAGGCCGGAAAGCATAACAATTAAACTTACATCTTCAGATTTAATTGCCACAAGTGAAGCAACAATCGCACCCTCACTATGTCCAAGCAAACCAATCTTATTTTTATTAATCTCTTTTCTAGTTTTGAGATATGATATGGCGCTTTCCACATCAGAAGCAAAATCGAGAGGAGTAGCTGAATAAAAATCCCCGGAAGATTGGCCAAAACCCCGATCATCAAACCTAAGAACTGCAATACCATGCTGAGTTAAATGATCCGCCAAAACAAGGAAAGGCTTGTGCCCAAATACTTCTTCATCCCTGTTTTGAGCACCACTTCCAGTGATTAAAATAAAGGCTGGATTATTTCCTTCAATCCTTGGCAGAGTTAATGTCCCAGCTAAAGTGATACCCGCTTGAATGTTTTGGAACGATACATCTTCAGTATGATAAGAAAATGGCTTAAGTGGTTCTTGAGGTCTACTTACAGAAAGATTGCTTTTCCAAAATATTGCAGCTCCAATTGAAGAAATTAACAAAAGCACAATTAACCATAGTGTCGTTTTGTTCATTTGTATTCAAATTGGCTGCTTTATGTATTGGAAAGAAAAAAGGAAAAGCGATTTTTTAATATAATTATTTATAACATTAAACACTTTGAATTTGAGAAATCCTTCATCTTCTATTTCTTATAAATCAACTCTAAATGGAACCGCCGGAAGATTCAAATTATTCACCAGATTAACTTCCGGATTGTCTGCCCATGCATAACGAATGCCTACCGGCACCAAACCATCGGGAAGAGCCAGCCTTACTTGATCCAACCCCGATATTGCACCTTTCACCACTTCAAATTGCCCCTCGGCATCCTCTACAATAAATCCTTTCAATTCTTCTCCGGCATTCAATTTCAGTCCTTCCCCTACTTCGGTAAAAGTCAAAACCAGTTCATTTCCTTCCTGTTTTGCGTCTTTAAACACCGGACCTGAAGCAAGGATTTCCTCTCCAAAAGCAACTTTTTTTGCCTGAAGCCAAAGTCTTTCCCCTACCTCTTTTTTGTTTCTTGGATGGATATCCTCTGCTTCTCCGATATCAATTATTGTCGCCATTCCAGTAGCAGGAAGTTCCAAAGTTTGGGTTTGGGCTTCTCTCAAAAATGCCCAATCGCTCTCAGGCTGAAGTTCCTTTCGCTCCATAAAATTAGCCAACTGAACAAATAGAAAAGGAAAGTCCCCTATTCCCCACCGGGTTCTCCAATTGGTGATCATGGCGCCAAATAGTTCGCGGTATTCTGCGTGTCTCCCTGCATTGCTTTCACCCTGATACCAGATAGCTCCTTTGATCGCATAATTGGTAAGAGGCGCAATCATGGCATTGAACATAAACCCCGGTCTCCAATTATGATACTCTACCACAGGAAGTTGCGGTTCAACTTTGTCATTTGAATAAGTCCATGTTCCCTCAAGGTTGACTTTTTTACCATTTTGGGTGAGAAACATCATCCCGGTTTTTCCAATCTCAGGTTTGTTATTCCAGGTATTTACCGCCCGGATCGTCAGTATATTTTGACCTTGCTTAAGGATTTCGGCTGGAATTTTCAGTTCAGGCATTGCCGCACCCCAATCTTTGTAATGTACTTGGGTACCATTCACATAGATATAGGCCATCTGCTGCACATTGGGCAAAGTAAGGATTGCTTCACCAGGCGAGGAAAGATTAAACCGCTTTCTGACCCATGCGATGTGTTCCAAGGGATTCGCCGCAGGAAGACTGATGGATTTCCAATCGCCGTCATTGTAATTCAAAGAGGAAATCTCTCCCGCCACCAAAGAATCAGGACGGCCGACCAAAAGATCTCTTTGCTCCCGCTTCTTCTCATTCTCAGCGAGCACTATCTGCCATTTTTCGTTATTCTCGATGATTTCGTTAGCCTCAGCTGTGTATGACCGATCTTTGATTTCTGCCAAAACTTTGGTTTCGGTCCATCCTTCAGCAGGAGTCCCGCCCCAGTTGGATTCGATGATTCCCACAGGCACGCCTTTTTCCAGGTGGTTTTGCTTGGCAAAAAACCAGGCTACTGCCGAAAAATCCGGAAGATTCTCTACGTTGGCAACTTTCCAAAGCCCATCTGAAACATCGGTTTTCTCCTCAGCACTGTAATCTTTTTCAACTTTGAAAAATCGGATTTTGGGAAAATCAGCTTTTGCAAATTCTTCTTCAGCTCCAATCACACCGGCCTTCAATGGCCATTCCATGTTGGATTGCCCTCCGGCCAACCAAACATCACCTAAATAGACATCCTTGATCGTTTGGAGATTTACAATCAGTTCATACGGTCCACCGGCTGGCAAAGGGGGCAATTGAACCACCCAGGTGCTGTCGGGTAAAACCTGTGAACTCCCGATAGCTCCGGCGAGGCTTACACGGATTTTTTCCTCAGGAATACCTTTCCCCCAGATTTTGATGGGGAGATCTCGCTGCAAGACCATCCCGTCGGCAATTAGCTTTGGAAATGTGACGGCTGACTCAGGTTTTTGCAGTTCACAAGAGAAAAAAAATGGCAGAAGCAGGAGTAAGAAGATATTTTTTTTCATCTGGTTAAAATTGAATCTTTATGGTCAGATAGCTTGTCCCGTCCGCCGCGGCGGATCGGGAGAATCTCGCATCGCTTATAAGGATTCGTCTTTGGGACGTTCTTGGTCATGCTCGATTTCAAAGGTCGATTGGTAGATTATTTGGGAATTTCCTGAAAATAAATGATTTCTCCCTGACCTTTTCTCTGAATCCGTTCAAAAAAACAAATTATTCTTTGTTTTCTTGGATTGCCTGGATTGCATTGACCAAATAGGCAAATGGAGCGCTCCAATTGATGGCAATTTCATTGGACGCGTAGCTGCAAGCCAAATCTGTGTAAGATTCATCAGGCACTTTGCTTGGATATTCGCAGCCGTCCTGTTGGGAAGGATTGGGTCCACCGACCATAAACCCGGGCAAAGGTGGCAAATCAGGTCTTGACGTAGCCAAACGATGGTGCGGAAACATTGGGGTTTTGCTGCCAAAACCGGTCAGGTAACTGTACCCTGTGGCATTTCTTCCCAAAATATAATCCAGATTGGACCTGGCACTTTGCAGGTAGCCATCTTCTCCATTGAGTCTGAAGGCCTCCAAAAGCAAAATCCCCTGATTGGATGCCACCGCATTTGAACCCCATATGAAGTCTTTGCTGTCCGCTCCCATCGGAGAAAGGTAGGGTTGGTTTTGACCAGCCTGTTGGTAGGACTTTGCAGCGGCGATGAGATTGATTTTGAGCATGGACATCCACTCTGCAGGAATCTGGGGAAGGGATTTTTCATGTCGAATCAGAGAATAAAAACCCAGCCATTTGACTTGTGACCAAGACGGAAGGTGATATGCCAAATCAGCCTTTTCCAGAACATTCCAAAAATCCAAATTATGTGTGCTGATGTAAAGCTCCGCAGCTGCCCAAATCCATTCGTCAGTCAGGGTCTGATCTCCATATGCGCCGGTCACTACATCCGGATCAAATGTCTTGTTCATCTCATTTTGACGGTAATAAACCTCAGGGTTTTTGGTCGACCAAGCCCAGGCCTTTTCAGCAGCTTTCTGATAAACAACGGCATTTTCAGGAGAAAATGCTTTGAAAACGCGTGAAGCCTGCGCCATCACAGCTGCAAAGTCCAAACTGGCAGCAGTGCTTTTGCTTACCAAATAACGTTGATTGATCGCTTTGTGAGGCTCCACCATTCCTTCGAATCTGGCTGTGGTCAGTTTGTGATAAACTCCACCGTCTGCCGGGTCCTGCATCGTCAGCATCCAATCCAGGTTCCAAAGCACCTCATCCAAAATGTCAGGGAGATTATTTCCTGATTCGGGAATTGACAGATTTTGCTGAGTGAAATATTCTGGAAAAACCTCATATAGAGACATAAGTGTCCCCATGGTAATTCCACTGTTGACGATGTATTTGTTATAATCTCCCGCATCATACCAACCTTTTGGGGAAGAAATGATGGTTCCTTCCGGCCGAGATTGACTAACTGCTGAAGGATGAATCGCAACAAGCGTATCCGGATGACCTGCAACTCTCGCCCAGATTCCGGCAAACTTTTCGGGTAGTTCGACCGAAGCCCGTTGGAAATAAAATGCTTTAAGGGAAGCCTTTGACAAATCAGAATAGACTTCTTCTTGAATGGCAAAAGGGAAAGATTTTCCAAAACCAGGGATTCCTATTTCAAATTTTCCCGGCAGGGAAAAAGATGAAAAGTCCACCTTCCATGTCGTCTTTTCGGAAAAAGTCAGGGACTCGGACTTTTCCGGTTTCCCTTCAAAAACCACTTTTTGAGTCTCTGTATCCCAAATGAAATATTGCTCAAGTGGCTCCTCCGACAAGGCAATGGCAATTTTTGGCTGATCCGGATAATACCCAACCTGATTGATCCTGATTGATTCGTTTAATTCAAGCGTGTTTTTAACCTGGTCTTTGGAACAAGTTGTCCAAACCGAACAAATCACCAAGACAATTAAAGATTTTGAGAACATGGATTAATTTACTGTTTTACTGATTTCTATATTTTTTTAAGCGGGGATTATTCCACCGATTTGAATGATTTTAAGCCTCGGTTTCTAATTCCCACCCAAACTTCACTGCCCAGTTTTTCGGCATGTGTCACTTCACCGTTGAGTTTTATGCCTGATTCAGACTGACTGATAGATCTCCATGATCGGGATTTGGAATCCAACTCAATCATCAATCCCATGTTGGCATCAATTCTCCCGATTTTCAATCTTGGGCTATCCAGATTCCCCAGCAATAGCAGTCTTTTTTGACCCTGCTTACCTTCAACAGAAATAGCAGAATTAATCGGAGCAAACTGAACCTCGACTGGTAAAGACATAGGCTCAAACTTTCCGTTTTTCAGAGAAAAAAGTTGGGTTTCTAGGATTTCTGCGGTGATAATTTCCGCATTTGAAAGTTCCTCTTGAGTTAAAATGTCAGAAATACTGGCTGTTGAAAAGGATTCATGTTTTGCAAAAAGAGCTTTCTTTCGATACATCTGTCCGGCTAGTTCGTCCCGCGAAAGGAATGGATATTCTTTACCCTGAATCGGAAAAGTCATCAAGGGATCAACCGAGCCGTTTTGATCAAAATCAGCGAAATAAACCCGCACTGGAATATCAGATTCGGTTTGAAGCCGGGAATTAAGTCCCCAATTTCCGGCTAATAACTCAGGGCTTCCGTCACCGTCCAAATCTTCGATCAGCAGACTTCTCCACAAACCTGTTTTTCC
>DATIAI010000289.1:0-8801 GCA_035458065.1 Algoriphagus sp.
CTGGGCCCATCGAATATACAATCGTGGTGGAATTGTTTTTCCGGAAAAGCCCGCAACATCAGAACCGATTACATTGTACCCGAGCTTGGCGCTTTCGAGGATGCTATTAATGGCAGACTCGAATCCTTCGATACCTTCCAGTGCGATGTCCACTTGCTCCTCGCCATGTTCGGCAACCAATTCCTGACTCACCCACTGATGCTCCTGATCCCCAACCCAGTTGACTGGAGAAGATTGGATTGGCGCAAATCCTTCCGGATGGTAGCCCCTATCCAGGGCTCTTGATAGGGTGACCAACTCCGGATTTTTGCTCAAACCATACTCCAGCTCATCCCTGTAGTAATGATCCATATAGGTCCGGGTTGTCATCCAGCCCGACGCAGTTTTTACATAAAAAAATGGAATTCCGTAGATCCAAGTAGCATTGTAAGTGGCCGCTCCATCCAGCTTCCACCCGTCGATACCGAGTTCATAAACCTTGTCTTGTTTTGCTCGCCACCATTTCATCGCTTCGGGATTGCTGTAGTCGATAGCTCCCCCTTTGCCTTTCCACCAGCTGATGATATTTCCTCCGCCGGTGAGATAGCCTTTGGATTTTGCCTCCTCCAGATACTCCGGACTGTCTTTCAGATTCAGCCCCTTGTTGTAGCTGTTGACATATGAAGTCATCCAAAGAATAATCCGATAGCCCTGATCCTGCTTTTGTGCAAACCACTCCTGATAATCCGGATACAAGGTCGTGTCGACTTCAAAGTCATTGTACCGATAGCTCCAGGGACTGTCCAGGATAACTGTCCGGACAGGAATATCGTGCTGGGCATACCCAGCCAGCAATTCATCCACGTACGCAGCAGTATTGACATCGTCTTCCCAAAGCCAACATTCCAAAGCCCAAGCCGGAGTCAAAGGCGGATTTCCATGTCTTTGGGCATTGAATGGGATGCCCCAAAAAGGATACAAAAAAAGGGCCCAGGCCAGGCCCAACAAAACGATAATAATGGAAGAAAATATCCAGGCTATTTTCTTCCAGCGATTTCCATTCTTCTTACTCATCAGGGGTGATTTATGGGGGTGATTAATACAGGTAGATCTGATTTGTAAATATCCAGTTGATCCAATTCCCGTCAAGCTGGAGATCCGCTTCGATGCGGTAATTTCCCTTTTGGTTTTCAGGAGCAAATTCAAACTCATACCTCCCCTCGGTGGTTTCAGTGACCAACAATCCATCCCGGATCAGACGGTAGCGGGCCGGAAATGGAGAGAGTACTTTAAGCTGGCTCACTGATTGGACCTGGACAGAATCGCCTAAAATACCCGCCAACTCTTCTTGTGCATTAAATGCAAAAAACTGGAATCCATCTCCCTGAGCGAGTCCTTCAAATACGACAAAAACATTCCCTTTGATGATGTGATCCTTGATTTTTCCCGTTGAAAATTCTTCGGAAAAAACATGGTTGTTCACAAAATTGAAGGAATGGAAATAGGTGTCCAGCTCCCATTTAAAGGCCCATCCATTTTCGTCAGGCTCATGAAGTAAGACTTTTTCCAAAAGACCAGGTTCTCTGATACTGATGGCATCTGCATTGGGTCCCACCCACTCCACGGACCCATTTTCCAAATAGCGGGCACGGATGTTTTGGTTGTTGTGAGCATCCACGGAACCAATGCCGACAATCTTTCTCCCCTGATTTAATTGATCCCAGTTCTCTAAAATTGCCACCTGCTTGTCATAAATCTCCCGGTACCCCCAATGGCGGAACTTTTCCCCGTTGACCAAGTGATTGAGCAAAAACGACAGCATCCCTTTCTCATCCAAAAGGTCCGTATGGATATTGTAGATTTCCATGGCCTGGTAGTCGGGATTTTTCCAGTCATGCTCTTTTTCAGAGTGCACATAAGTGACCAAACCACCTTGTCGGACCACATTCCTAATCATGGTATCTCTCGGGATATTCCAGTCCAAAATACCCTCCCGGAAGGGATTGACCTCAATGCCGTCTGATCCGCTGGACTCTGTGCCTCCCTCCAATAAGATTCCTTCAAATTCACCGTGATAAGCTCTGGGAAAGGTGTCCAGTTTGCCATGTGAATGGTCCGCAAAAAAAACAAAGTCCAATTCTGCCTGCTTGGCGCCATGAAGGATTTCGTTCAGATTGCCTCGGCTGTCGTGAGACCAATAGGAATGGGCATGCATGACTCCGGTATATTCCGGTATTGGGATTATTTGTTGAGGTTTTCGATAGGTGGCCCAGAGTTCTTTCCTGGACTGCTCCAGTCTGGGGTAGATTACCCAATTTTTATAAACCGGTCCAGCAAACAAATACACCAATGAAAGCCCGATCAGGATCATGGTAATGGAAAATGCAAATTTGAATGAGCGTCTTATCATCATTTTTCATTTTGGGATAGTGAGATCAAATAATTGATAAGTGCTTCAGGCCTATCGGTTTGGATGCCATCTGTGCCATAACTCAGGATTTTCTCCCATTCCTCCAGATTACTTAGCTTATCATCCACAAACACCTTAGCCTTGGCCAGATGTGCTTTGGCTACAAAAGTGGCTGTCAGCTCCCCCATGTCAGTGGCCAACACTTTGGGATGGAAATTTTCCACTACCCGGATAATATTAGTTTCTGAACCCGGATCCGGCATGACGAGGCATTCGGGGCATTGACTTTGGATGGATTTGATATAATCCAAGTCGCCTCCCCCGAGGTACCACACCGTTTGTTCAGCCATTTGGTATTTGCGCAGCAATGGAATCAATACTTCCGGATCAGCCTCCTTGAGATCAAGGTAGATACCGATTTTGCCCTGACTAAGTTGGAGGATTTCCTCAAATGTCGGCACCTGGGTTCCTTTCCATTCTTGCCCAACCTTTTCCCCAATATCCAAAGCCTTGATTTCCTCGAGTGTATAGTCCTCCACTTTTCCTTTGGCACCATTTACATAGGCATCGATAGTAGAATTGTGGACACTGACCAGGCCTCCGTCTTTGGTCGTCCGAATGTCGATTTCAATAAAATCGCAACCCAAATCAATTGCCTTTTGGTAAGCCGGGAGAGAGTTTTCAGGAATCCCATTGTGAACACCTCTATGGGCGATCACGTAAGTATTTCCGTTTTTGGGAGGGGGAAGAATATTTTGTGACAAAATGGGGGAACTGACCAATCCCAAAAGGATTGCCAATACCCCCATTTTAAAATTTCGAAAATCAATCATCGGGAAGAAACTACCACCGCTAGTTTAATTACTTCCTTTGATGGCAAAACCTTCAGCTGCCGGTGCTTTCTCGATCAGCTCAAAAGAATGATCGACCAAAGCGGTTCCTGTCTTTTCACCTAAACTGGTTCGGCTGACATACTCATACCGCTTGAAACTGTTGAAGTCCTCTTTGGTAAGTATATAGCCAAAAGCATCATTGGTCAGACCAAAAAGAAAGGCCTGATCAGTTTTCATGTTGCGCTTGAGGTAGAAGCCGAGATTTGGCAGGGCCTCACCTGGGATAGTCAGGATCTGTGCAGTCCCTACATTCACCAAGTTCATCTGGGTCGACACCACATTTCCTTGGACGACTTTGTATTTATGGGGCGAATTTTTGAGAATATATTGCAAGATTGGTGAATCCACCACAAACTCCGCCTGCTTTACAGTATTGTGAATCATTGGATTAGGCTGCACTTTTGCGGAGCTTACAATCTCTAAAGCTTGGTCAGCCAGGAGGTTTCCTATTCGCTTGCATTCCTCATAGTCACTGGCTTCTTGACCATCGGCTACTCTGTTATCCGCGGTTATCATTCCACCCTGGGCGCCGTTCATAAAGATGGCTACTCCACCGACTTTTGATTCGATTCGATCGTAAAGTGGCCCACAAATGTCTGGCGAGGTAATTCCCCTTCCGTTGCCAATGACTTCGGGATGGATAGCATAATTGACCAAAGTCGCGATAACTTTTCCCTGATTTTTGCCTGCAATCCCCGTAGCTTGAATTACCCCACAGCGAGGATCATATAGTTGGGGAGCATAGTAATTGTAGGCGATTTTACCTTTTGCTTCTCCGACGGCAGTCTTCAATTCGGCAGCTTCAAGGTTTGCCACGGCTTCGTTGACCGCATCGGCAATTTGCTGAACGCACCAAGCGAGGTATTCCATATCGGCAGATATCTCTCCCTTTTCATTGGGGAATCCATAAGCATCGGGTCCGCTGTGTGTGTGTGTAGCACCTATCAGGATATTCTCCGGCGGGATTCCCTTGATCAAAGTCCTGGATCTATCACCCAAAGCTGCAGGCCATCCAAGCATGTCTATTCCGACGAAAGCCACCCGGGTTCCGTTGTTTTCCAGGACCATCGCCCGGACCCAGAGATCTCCGTTTTTTTCAGTGGATGGTTTTGGAGTTCCGATCCCACCGGAAACAGGCAAAAGAGGATCCGGAGTGAGCATTCGCTTTGCAGCTCCAACTTTAAGTCCACTTTGGGCCTGGACTGCCAAGCCTAGATTTAAAATAAAAAAGACCAGGCCAAGGCCCAGCCAATACCGGAAATTTGGATGTTTTGAGTTAGACATAGATTGATTGGGTTATTTGGGTGAAAAAGGGTAACCTCCAACTTCACGGTATCTCGGACTATTCTATTACCCTCTGGCCCAATGAAAAGACTATTCCAACTTAAAAAATAATTTGTCATTTTGCTTAGAGGACATGAATGCAATAAATTGAAAATTAATCACACTCATACGACTCAAACATAAGTGTCAGAATTGCAAAATTTCCAATCCCAGGGAATGAAAAAAGGAGGCTTTGGGCCTCCTTTCAGATTTGATTTGGGATTGAATTATTCTTCAATTGAAATCGTCGGTTCGGTCGGCAGCAAACCTGAAGCAGATTTGATTTTACCTTCCAATTCATCCATCAATTCCGGATTATCCAAAAGCAGATTTTTTACCGAATCTCTTCCCTGGCCAAGTTTCTCCCCATTGTAGGAGAACCAAGATCCAGCCTTTTTAATGATTTCCAGTTCAACACCTAGGTCAATGATTTCCCCGACTTTGGAGATTCCCTTTCCGTACATGATATCGAACTCCACCACTTTGAAAGGTGGAGCCACTTTGTTTTTGACCACTTTTACCCTGGTTCTATTGCCCAGAATATTGTCAGCACCTTCTTTGATCTGACCAACCCGACGGATGTCGAGTCGCACGGAAGCGTAGAATTTCAGAGCATTACCACCTGTGGTGGTCTCGGGGCTACCAAACATTACTCCGATCTTATCACGAAGTTGGTTGATGAAAATACAGGAACAGCCAGTCTTATTGATTGCACCGGTAAGCTTTCTGAGCGCCTGAGACATCAATCTTGCCTGGAGGCCCATTTTACTCTCACCCATTTCGCCTTCCAGTTCACCTTTGGGGACCAAAGCCGCTACTGAGTCAATCACAATGATGTCAATCGCGCCGGATCGAATGAGGTGTTCGGCGATTTCCAGCGCTTGCTCTCCGTTGTCAGGCTGAGAAATCAACAGGTTTTCTGTATCGATCCCTAGTTTTTCAGCATAGTTTTTGTCAAAGGCATGTTCCGCATCAATGAAGGCAGCAAGTCCACCGGCTTTTTGCGCTTCTGCGATGCAGTGCAAAGTCAACGTTGTCTTACCGGAGGATTCAGGGCCATAGATTTCTATTACCCTACCCCGTGGGATTCCACCGATACCCAAAGCCATATCCAGTCCCAAAGAACCAGTAGAAATTGCCGGAATATCCTGAACTTTATTATCACTCAGCTTCATTACGGTACCTTTCCCGTAAGTTTTTTCCAGCTTATCAATAGTAAGCTGTAAAGCTTTCAGTTTTTCTGCGTTATTACTCATGATTTCAAAATTGTAAAAGATTCAAATGTTGGTGAAATTAACGAAAGATGAAGGCATAACCAAGGTGGCAAGACCTATTGTTTACGAGGGCCAAATTCGTATTTTTAATCAATCAAATGATCCTTTTTTTCGTAATACCTTTCAAATTCACGAAAAATTGTCAGGTATTGTCAAGCATCAAATGAAAGCAGCTTTAAGGGCCCTGTTTCTTCTTTTCTTTGCTACCACCATTGCATGGGGTCAAAACGGCCCGAAAAATTCGGCATTTACCTTTGGAGAAGAGTTACAGTTTGAAGTAACCTATGGCTGGCTCAATCTTGCAGAAGCAAAACTTCAAATCAGCAAACGAATCGTCAATGAACAATCACGGCCACATTATAAAATCGATGCTTACGGCAAGACCAAAGGTGCTGCGACTATTTTCGGAAAAGTCAACGACAATTGGGGTACACACCTCGACACCGGCACTCTGCTCCCTTCTCTTTCCTACAGGCATATCGAAGAAGGAAAGTATCGAAAAAACGAAAAAGTGCATTTCGATCAGAAAAATCGCAAAGCCAGGCTGGAACTTTATGACCGAGACAACCGGACTCTGAAAGACACCAAGGAGTTTAAGTTGCCAGGGAATGTTCAGGACCTGGTCAGTGGATTTTATTACCTGCGATCCATGGACCTGACAAACCTGAAAAAAGGACAGACCATATTGATCACAGGTTTCTTCGATAAAGAAATATATAACCTAAAATTAATATACGAGGGTACAGAGCAGATTCAGACCAGTCTCGGACTGACAGATACCTATATTTTCTCTCCCCTGATGCCTCAGAACAAACTCTTTCGGGGCGACTACCCAGTCAAAGTATGGGTCACTAAGGATCAGAACAAAATACCCGTTAAAATTAAGGCCAACTTATTTATTGGCTCATTGAACATAGACATTTCCTCTGCCAAAGGCCTGAGAAATAAATAATTCACATTGACTTAACATCTGCTTAACATAGGCAAAGTTTTTAGACAGATTTCCTCAATTTCTCCATAAATCCAGAGAGTTCACCAATTTTTGTTTGGTTCCAATCCTCATTTATTCCGTAATTTTAACCGAACCTTAAAGCAATTCCTCGATGAGCGAAAAGCAAAAGATCAAGGTCTTGGTCGTAGATGACGAACCGGACATTGTAGAGATCTTAAAGTACAACCTCCAAAAAGAAGGTTATGATGTGGCCACTGCCGAAGACGGAATCAAGGCCGTAAAAGTCGCCACCAAATTCCAGCCGGATGTGATTTTGCTCGACATCATGATGCCCAATCAAGATGGCGTGGAAACCTGTCTTCAAATCCGCCAAATCCCCGAATTAAAAAACACCTTCATTATCTTCCTGACTGCCCGAATGGAGGAATATTCGGAAGTTGCCGCATTTGATGTAGGTGCTGACGACTACATCACCAAGCCGATCAAACCAAGAGCTTTGATGAGCCGGATTTCCGCGCTGTTCAGAAGGGAATCTAAAAAAGAGCAGGAGCAAGTCCAGATCAAAATCAAAGACCTGACCATTGACAGGGGCAGTTACACCATCGATAAATCAGGTAGGACCATCACTTTGCCCAAGAAGGAATTTGAACTGTTGTATTTCCTGGCCAAAAACCCTAATATGGTTTTCAGTAGAGATGAATTACTTCACAATATCTGGGGATCAGATGTGTTTGTGTTGGCCCGAACGGTCGACGTACACATTCGTAAAGTCCGTGAAAAGATCGGTGAAGACTATATTTCTACAGTAAAAGGCGTAGGATACAAGTTCGAATTGGGATAAAAATGCTGACCACTTCCAGGGGAATATCATTGATTTTGGCCTTTGCCATATCTGCCCTGGTGGCTGCATTCCTCTCTCTGATGCCCGAATCCACTCCTCTGATTTTATTGGTGGCAGGCGGAATCTCTTTTTCAGTTTCCTACTTATTGATCATCATTACGCTGGAATTTTTGGTTTTTAGGGAGATCGGCAACATTTATTCCTTGTTGGAAAAAATACAGAAGAAAGACCTCTCTGAGATCCAAGACAAATCCGGCCGGTCCTCTCTTTCTCCCCTGCGCAAAATCAATTCGGTCATCAATTCTTATGCTTTGGCAAGGCAGAATGAAATTGATACTCTCCAGAAAACGGCCGAATTCCGAAGAGAATTTATTGCCGACATTTCCCATGAATTAAAAACACCGATTTTCGCTACACAAGGGTACATTCATACTTTATTGGACGGCGCAATAGAGGATAAGCAGGTCAGGATGAAATTTTTGAAGCGCGCGGCAAAAAGCCTGGATTCGCTGGATGTGCTCGTTCAGGATCTACTCACGTTGAATCAGATGGAAAGCGGCGTGATCAAATTCACATTCACGGATTTTGACCTGAAGGAACTTGTCCAGGAAGTGATCGAACAGCTTGAGCACAAAGCTTCCAAAAGAGATGTGGTGATCAAGCTGGATTTTGATCCTGAAAAAAACCACATGACCCATGCAGACAGACCCAAAATTTTCCGAGTTTGTCAAAACTTGATTTTCAATGCAGTCAAATACAACCACGATGGCGGAGAGGTGAAAGTCTCCATCAAGACCCATAAAAACAACATCCAAATCGACATCAAAGACAACGGGCAGGGAATTCCTCCGGATGATCTGAAGCGGATTTTTGAGCGATTTTACCGGGTGGAGAAAAGCCGATCGAAAGAAAAAGGAGGGACAGGCTTGGGTCTTGCCATTGTCAAGCACATCCTCGAAGGTCATAAAAGCAAGATTTCTGTCAGCTCAACTGTAGGAAAAGGGTCTATTTTCAGCTTTTCTCTTCCTTTGGAAAAAGAGAAAAAAACAATTGAAAAAGACCTTGCCAACAAGACTACCGAAGTCTGATTAGGCTACATACTCCTCGAAAAGGCTGGCTAAAGTCTGTT
>DATIAI010000290.1:0-4256 GCA_035458065.1 Algoriphagus sp.
ATCAGCTATGGACCTTTTGGTGAGGGCAAAGGAACGGGACTCTACTTTTCCACCGGAGATCTAAATGGAGATAAGAAAATCGATATAGCCGTGGCGGGGAAAGATGGTTTGGCGGTGTTTTTTCAGAAGTAAATAAATGGGTATTTGAAAAGCTCATTTTAAATATCTGATCCTCAAAAAATTATTCCTATCTGGAACTTTTAATACGTTCAATAAATTGTATTTTTGTACGTATAAATCTCCTTCTCATGGATACTAAACTAACTTTAAAACTGGATAGAAATATCATCGAGCGGGCGAAAGTATATGCTTCGGATCACCAGGTGAGCCTATCCAAACTTGTTGAAAACTACCTTAATTCCCTGACATCTAATCAAAATCAAAAGGAAATATCCATTTCTCCATTCGTTAAAAGCATCTCCTCCAAAACTCCGATGCCAGCTGACTATGATTACAAAAAGGACTATCGTGACTATTTAGAGGAGAAATACCGATGAAATCGAGGTTGTACCAACCTTACACAGAGGTATGATTATAAGTCATTCGAGATTCCATGTGGCCTTAAAGAAAAAGTTATAATCACATGAAACGGATTTTTTTAGACACAAATGTTATCATGGATTTGCTGGGAGAAAGAAAGCCATTCTATCATTCTATTGCCTCTGTAGCCACTTTGGCTGACCGCAAGGAACTTTTACTTTTCACCTCACCAATCTCTTTCACAACAATTGATTATGTGATGTCGAAATTTGAACCCAAAGAATCCGTATTAATCAAGCTTCAAAGATTCGCTATCCTTTGTAAAGTTGCAGAGGCAAATCAAGAAACTATAGACAAAAGTTTGTTTTCACTTTTTAAAGATTTTGAAGATGCTGTTCAATACCATTGTGCTTTGCAGGCTGGGTGTGACTTAATTTTAACCAGAAATGGAAATGACTTTAGAAAATCTATACTTCCGGTGATGACTGCCGAGGAATTTTTGATCACCATCAGAAACTGACTGCAATTAACTCCAATCAGATATTTACCATCAAATAGGAGTCTTTTTAACAGCATTATGTTTGATTTTCTTAACTTCGAGCCATGACTGAAGTTAAAACTAGATCTCTGTCAGATTTCAACCAAGAACTAAAACTGCGCGGCTTTAATGTCTTCCAAATTGAAGCAGACGGAAGCGAGACCAAAACGTATAGCCGAAAGGATTTTTATAAAATCTGCCTGACCACGGGGGTCAGCAAGATTCACTATGCGGATCGAAGTTTTGAGGCAGATGGCACTGTTCTTTTCTTTGGAAATCCTCATATCCCCTACTCTTGGGAAACCATCTCAAGGAACTATGTGGGATATACCTGTCTCTTTTCAGAAGACTTCCTTCAAGCTACAGACCGGACTAATGCGTTGCTGCAAAGCCCATTTTTCAAATTAGGGGGAACTCCTATTTTGGAAATCACCGAAAAGCAAAGGGAGTTTCTTAACAGCCTGTTTCAGAAGATGATCGAAGAGCAACAGTCTGATTATTTACACAAGGACGAACTCATTAGAAACTATATTCATCTTATCATTCATGAGGCAGTAAAGCTGCAACCATCTGTAAAATACGACCAGAGCAAGAATGCTTCTTCCCGCATTACCTCAGTTTTTTTAGAATTGTTGGAAAGGCAGTTTCCAATCGAAACTCCAGATCAGCCGCTTCAACTCAGGGCTGCCCAAGATTACGCAAGCAATCTTTCCATTCATGTTAATCACCTAAACCGATCGCTGAAGGAAGTCACTGGAAAATCCACCTCCACTCTGATCAACGAGCGGATTTTGAGTGAGGCAAAGGCACTTCTTCAGCACACCAAGTGGAATATCTCAGAGATCGCTTTTGCCCTGGGATTTGAATACCCGACCTATTTCAATAACTTTTTCAAGAAATTAACTGGCACCAATCCCAAAGCCTTTCGGGAAGTAGAAGTTTGAATTTCATAAGTTTTGATTTGATAATCTTTACCTCTGAGGCCTTTTGCATGGGTACCTTTGTCTTGGAGATTGAAATCAATAACTATGAACAATCTAGATTCTTCCAATTGTACTCACACAGGTTCAAAAGATATTTTTGAGCGATTAAAAAGCGGAGTACCAATTCGCTTAAATGATCCTGAATATTTCAGGATCAATGAAGTAGTCGTTAAGACTATTTCTCTGGTCAATCAATTGAATCAAGCAGGAGATATTGCCAAAGTACGTGCCCACCTGAGCGAGATTACCGGTCAAGAGGTGGATGAATCAACTATCATTTTCCCTCCTTTTTATATCAATTTTGGACGGTTTACCCATTTGGGTAAAAACGTTTTCATCAACCACGCCTGTTCATTTTTGGATCTTGGCGGAATCACGCTTGAAGACAATGTCCTCCTCGGTCCGCAGGTAAAGTTGGTGACTGAAAACCATCCACTCGATCCTGAAGACCGCAAAGCGCTGATTTGCAAACCTATTCTGATCAAGAAAAATGCGTGGATCGGTGCGGGAGCGACAATTCTCCCAGGTGTAACTGTGGGCGAAAATGCAGTCGTGGCAGCCGGCGCGGTAGTGTCCAAGGATGTGTCAGCCAACACAGTCGTGGGTGGAATTCCAGCCAAATTCATTAAAAATATCGAGTGATAGTTGAGCGAAAAATTTCTCTTAAAAACAAAAACCAAATAGAAGCTTATGAAATATCAACTGAAAATAACACTCCTCGCTGTTACGATTTGTTTTGCAATAGTGAGCTGCGAACAGCCACAAACAAAAGAAAATATGAAGAATGAAACTTCCGCAATTTTCCCGATGGAAGAGCCAGTAAATGGGGAAACTTTCACAGGAAAAGTTTGGCATACCGAACTTGTTCCCAATGACAGCACCTTGACAACTGTTGTGGGAAACGTCTATTTCGAGCCAGGTGCGCGAAGTCATTGGCACTCCCACCCGGCAGGACAGATCCTGCTCATCACCGATGGAGTTGGATTTCACCAAATCAAGGGTCAACCCAAGCAAACTTTGAAAAAAGGCGATGTGGTAACCTGCCCCCCAAATGTCCATCACTGGCATGGTGCCAGCCCTGAAATGGGAATGCAGCAACTTTTCATAGTCCCAAATACCGAAAAAGGTATTGTCGAATGGAAAGATGCTGTTACCAATCAGGAATATTCTAAGTAATATTAAACCACATCATGACAGAATTTATTCCTAATGGAAGCCAGATGAAATCTTTTTTTAAAACCGGCACATTAGCCATGATCCTGCTTTTTGGATTGATTTCCCATGCAGGCATGTCATGCCAAAGCGAAGAAAATCCTTCTCTAACCCCGGATTCAAATGAAATGGAACAATCAGGATCGAAAATCAGCATTCAGGTTGGTAGCCAAAGCTTCATCGCCACTTTAGCAGAAAATGCAGCCGCGACCGCACTAGCTTCAATGCTGCCTCTGACTCTGGAAATGAGTGATCTCAACCGCAATGAGAAATTTGCCCAACTCCCAGAAAATCTACCCACCAACGCCTCCAATCCTGGAGGTATACGAAATGGAGACCTGATGCTTTGGGGAGCAAATACCTTCGTGATTTTTTATGAAAGTTTTCCAACCTCCTATCCTTACACCCGATTGGGAAAAATCGATGATCCGGCTGGGTTAAAAGCAGCTTTAGGCTCCGGGGATGTTACTGTTACTTTTAAGTTGGAAGCTTTATGAAAAAGTCTTTGGTTGAAGTAATAGGTTTGGGATATCCTTCGATTTATTGAAAAAAATGGCGGAATTCCTTCCGCCGTTTCTATTATAAATCATAAATAAAAGGAGCCGAGCGATGGAATTTATCGCTTTTCAATTGATCAATCAGAAAAGCAGCCAAAGAGGTAGCACTGATTTTATCCCCTTTACAGTCTTTTAAATTCATCTGATAGTTCCTGATTTCATCGGTTTGATCGATCATCGGAAGCCTAACCAATGTCCAATCAATTCCACTCTCAACAAGCATTTTATATTCCTCTTGTTTGCTGGCTGTAGAAACCGGGAAATTAGCTTTCATCCACTCAGTGGCCATACGAGTCTTTTCACTTTTTTCATCGCCATCCGCGTCCACATTCAAGCCGGTCACCTCCACATATCTTCTGATTTGATACTCGCTCATGGTTTGAAGAATCAGCTCAGTCGCTTTGGCGAAAAGATCGGGGGAGCTTGCTGGTATTCCCATTCCCAGAGTACTGATTACTGCAGAAGTGCCTTCCAGCAATTGAGCAA
>DATIAI010000291.1:0-2345 GCA_035458065.1 Algoriphagus sp.
ACTCACGCCAATCTCCGGAAAATCCCCAATCACTCCATGATGCGGAACTCCGGTGTACCAAATGTGGGAAACTCCAAGTTTTTTGATTTCCTCCAAAGCGGTATCGGTAAAGTCGTTAAACTTACCGACCCCGTTTTCCTCCTTGGTTCCCCAAGGTTTATTGGTGGTATTGGTATTGCCGAAAAGGCGGGTAAAAACTTGGTAAACGATGATTTTTTGAGGCTTCATGGATTGATTCTCGATAGTTTCGGGAGCCGGTTTTTGACAGGAAAAAGCTGTCGCAACCAAGGCCGCTGCCGTTAAAAATTTCTTCATGTTAAATGGTTATCGGGTCAATCGGTAAAGCAAAATAGTGTTTCTTTTGATCAGATCAGGAAATTGCTTCATGTTAATGGTTTCTCCCGGCGCATGAGCTCCAGTACCTGAAGCCCCCAGTCCATCCAGGCAATCCATAAAACTCGCCACAAAGGAAATGTCCCCTGCCCCACGACTTCCTGGATCACCGGGTTTCACCTCTCCATAACCCATATCCAGACTGACTTGATTGAGGATTTTGGCCAAGGCGTAATTGCCTTCAGTCGGTTCCATGGACGGAATGTAGTCGTAGAAGGTAATTTCAGCATCAGTCTGGTGAAGGTTTTTAGCAACGATTTCTCGCATTTTCACTCGGGCAGCCTCTTTTTGGGCTTCACCCAAAAACCGCAAATCTCCCGTCACAATGGCTTCTCTTGCGATGATATTGGTCTTGCCCATGGCTGTTCCGGTGCCACTGATTGCATCCAAAGCGACATCCGAACCTCCGATAAATTGGCCTGGATTGAAGGTCAAGTATTGTTCTCCGGCCAAGGATTCCCGGAATTCAGTCAGGATTCTGGAAGCTTCATAGATGGCGCCGTACCCGGCATTTTGTCCGAACACGCCGCTTGAGTGCGACTGACGTCCGCTGGTTTTCAGCGTCCATCCTCCGGCACCTCTTCGGGCTACGGTTACGGTGGAAAATCCTTGAGCGGTTTCATAGCCCAAAGCGATATCGTGCTGTTTGGCCCGTTCGATAAAGTCTTTTCGGGAAAGTTCGGCATTGCCGGAGCTTTCCTCATCTCCGTTGAAATAGACAGTAATTGTCCGATCGTCCAAAAGGCCAAGTTCGTGAAGAGCTTTTAAACTTGCCAAAACCAGCACATCGCCGCCTTTCATGTCATTGGCGCCCTGGCCTGTGGCAGTGCTGTCATTCAGGTAAGTGAAAGGAGAAAAGGGCATATCCTTTTCAAAAACAGTATCCAGGTGTCCAATCAAAAAGAGTTTTTTACCCTTGGTTCCTTTTCGGGTGGCTACAAAATGTCCGGCACGATTGACTTCGGTAGGCAGGTCGATCCATTCGGTTTGGAAGCCTATTTTTTGGAATTCCCGCTCGAATATCCTTCCTACTTCCCGCACGCCTTCTTTATTCAGTGATCCGGAGTTGATGTTGATGACTTCTTCCAGCAATTCCAAAGTGGAGGTATAGTGCTTGTCGATCAGTTCGGTCAGCTTTTCTTCCTCGGGAGAAAGTTGCTGCGCAAAGGAGAAAACCGGCAAAAAGCCAATCAGGAAAAAGAGGATGATTTTTTTCATGGGAGAAAAATAGGCTAAAAAGCTTGAGGGGTCAAAATGGACGGGTAAATCGAATGTGATAAAATTAAAATGGATTACAGATCGTGCCTTCAGCACTCTGTGGGGATCCAATCTTTCCAAAACCCAGAATTGCATTCTGGGCTATTACGTGGCGTGCCCTTGGCACTTTATGGAAATAATTTGCCTCCTATTGATTTTGCAAATTTCATTTGGAGTTTTGCCATGCCAAGCGCTGAAGGCGCGTCCTGTATACCTCCAATTGCAATTTGAGGTTGTTCAATTATAGGCGGTGTTTTTTGTTTTATTACAAAACGTGCGGTTGACACTTTATGCATGTTGTCATGTAGAGATTAAAGCGCTGAAAGCGCGTTCTGTTTTAGCCCCAAATTAAATTTGGGGCCCGAAATAGGTCAAATGGTTCCAGAGCCCTGAAAGGGCGATCCGTGTTAAATCAATCCCAAACATATTTTTCATCATAGTCAATTCGATATTCCTTAAGGAACCTTCGGTATTCATCCTGAAAATCCGTTTTCCTATGGTGTCCAGGCTGATTCTGAATATACCGCTTTACGATTTCCATTTTGGACTGGCTAACCGAAAATGCTCCGTACCCTTTTTGCCAAGAAAAATCTCTAATGCCCATTTCTTTGATTTTTGCAGAACTTGAGATTTTGACATTTTTTACCAAATCCGCAATTGTTTGGGTTCTGGGCAAAGTACAAAGCCAATGAATA
>DATIAI010000292.1:0-5468 GCA_035458065.1 Algoriphagus sp.
AAAGCCCGGTATCTCTCCACGCTTTACCTCGAAGATATCGGCGATCTGATCACCGAAGCCGTGGACCCGCATTTTGGATTCAGCCGGTATGCGGAGCGATTGGGAATGTCGGCATTGACTTTTGACGAGATGCATGAGGCGTTGAATCAAGGGCTGAGTCTGATTGATTCGATCTTGTTGGAGCTTTTGGAGGAGAAAATCCAAACCTACCAGCCCGAATCGGTGGCTTTTTCAGTTCCTTTTCCTGGTAATCTTTATGGTGCACTGAAATGTGGCCAGTATCTCAAAGCTAACCATCCCAAGATCAAAGTCTGGATGGGAGGAGGCTATCCCAATACCGAACTTCGCTCACTCAAAGAATCCCGGGTTTTTGATTACATGGATTTCATCACCTTGGATGACGGAGAAGTTCCCGTTCGCTTACTTTTGGATCATTTGGTTGGAAACATCCCCCTTTCAGAACTGAAAAGAACATTTGTACGAGTCGATGGTCAGGTGAAATTCATGAATAATTCTGCCGTCAGGGACTTACCTCAACGGGAAGTTGGAACGCCAGATTATAGCGATCTTCCGCTGCGGGATTACCTATCCGTGATCGAAGTGGCCAATCCCATGCATCGTCTATGGAGTGACGGTAGATGGAATAAACTAACCTTGGCGCACGGCTGCTATTGGGGCAAGTGCACCTTTTGTGATATTTCTTTGGACTACATCGGGCGCTATGAACCGATCAATGCGGCTATTCTTTGCGATCGCATTGAGGAGATTATGGCACAAACCGGCACCAACGGATTTCATTTTGTCGACGAAGCTGCCCCGCCTGCCTTGATGCGGGATTTGGCGATCGAGATTCTGAGAAGAGAATTGGTGGTGGTCTGGTGGACGAATATCCGATTCGAGAGCAGCTTCACAGCTGATCTTTGTAGGCTACTGAGAGCCTCGGGTTGTATCGCCGTTTCTGGAGGATTGGAAGTAGCATCGGATCGTCTTTTGGCCCTGATCAAAAAAGGAGTGACCGTCGCTCAAGTCGCTCAGGTGACAAATCATTTTACCCAAGCGGGAATCATGGTGCACGCTTACCTGATGTATGGTTACCCAACTCAAACTGCCCAAGAGACGATTGATTCCATGGAAATGGTCCGACAGCTTTTTGAAGTCGGCGTTTTACAGTCGGGATTTTGGCATCGCTTCGCCATGACGGCGCATAGTCCTGTTGGGCTTGATCCAAAAGCTTTTGGAGTCAAAAGGACAGATTTGGGAGAAGGAACCTTCGCCAACAATGAACTGGATTTTAAAGATCCGGTAGGAGTAGATCATGCACTTTTTTCAGAAGGACTTCGAAAATCCCTCTTCAACTACATGCACGGAGTGGGCTTTGAGATTACTCTGAAAAATTGGTTTGATGTCAAGGTGCCGCCAACTTCCATTCCCAAAAAATACATCGAAAAGCAGATTCAGAGTGAACCTGCACCCAGCTTCAGAGATCAAAACCGCATCCTATGGATCGGGTCTCAGCCTGACTTACTCCAAACGGATGAGGGTTTTTGCGAACTGATTTTCTCAGGGAAAAAAGAGGATTTCGCCATCGAACTTCCCCTTGAACTTGGAGAATGGGTTTGTTGGCTGCTGGCAAAAGTGAGCTATGTCGAGGACTTGAATACCCTAAAACCGATCCGGGAAAAGTACGAGGCAGATTTGGGAGACTTTGAAGCTTTGTTGGAATCGGAAGTCTGGGAAATCCTGAAGGAACACGGATTGTTGGTGTTTTAGAAAAATCGTCAACCGACGACGGACCACAGCCAATGGCTGCTCTTCGGTAACTTCACATCTTCATTTTTCAAACTTCTTCTACTGAACGATAGATTAGCCAATTTACTCCAGATTCAGGTTTTGCCAAATCCGAGAACCAATCATCGATTCGACTCACTGATCCAATGAAACTGCCTTTCCGTAAGCGGGAAATGCCGATTCAGCTTTTTCAAGACCACATGATAAGAATCTTCGGCTTTTTTTCCTTTCAATATCATCCTGCCATTCTCAGGGATTTCCATGTCAAAAGTTGCCACCGGCAGACTGTCCCAACCCATGATTCTCCATTCCATTTGTCTTCCGAGACTGTCCGGTTTGTAATTGAAATAAGCCCGGCCATAGCGCATCCGGAGACTGGAATCATTGGCAGAGATACTCCCTCCTCCGTTATAATCAAAAATCACATCTTTCCAGCGAAGTGTATCAGCCAAACTTTCGGGGATGGTGTCACCGTTTTTTACAAACAGTTCTACATGGTACATTCCAGGTTTTACAGGTTCAAGTACCCTTGAATTTTCTGCATGATATTGCACGAAATAGTTGTAATAATTGTAAGTGGTGAATCCAAAACTCATCAGGATAAAAAAAGCTTTGAGTACGAATCTGCCTGTTTTTTGCCATGTTTCCTGAAAGGTTTTTTCAAAAAGTGAGGAAGGAGGAACGACTTTGTTTTGAATAAAAAATGCAAAAAGTCGATCCTTTTCTTGCCAAACCAGGAAAATACTTGCGATGAGCAGGTTGATCGAATAGATTTTTACCGGAATGTCATAGCTGAGGTTGAGCATGGCGACATTGGCAAATACTCCAACCGCCATCAAGGCTCCCAAAAGTGCGGTCCTTCTCCAAACCAAAAGCAGGGCAACTGTCACCTCCGCAACTCCCGAAAATATTTGATAAGGTTCGCTATAACCGATGAACATCCAGGAGAACCGCATCGGAAGGTAATCCCCAAGAGGAGTAGCCAACTGGCTCAGATTTGGGAAATGCATCTGCATCGCAAAAACTTTCAGGATTCCATAAGTAAACGCAATCCCGGCAAGGCTAAACCGGACCAACAGGCAAAGCCAGTAATGCAGAATAGGGTAGGAGGTCTTTTTTCTGTCAAAAACTGTCCAGATCACAGCACCGACAGCCGCCAGAATCAGGTAGGTATAGAGTTGAGCCCAACCAAAGCTGGTATCCCCACTGCCTCCCATCGGCACAAGCGTTGGTCGGATATAAAGCAAGTGGTCATTTAAAAAATAGACCAAGGCATCCAAAGGAATCATAACCAGCCCCGGAAGCCAAACCAAAAAAGGAATTCCTCCTAAAATTGATAGGGGATTGAAATAGATGAGGTAGTAAATGAATGCGAAACGGAAAGAAATCAAGCCAAAATGGGACTTAGAAAGGGAATCTTTTTGCATAAAAAAGGGAGTTGCTTGTCCAAAATATTGAAATTCAGGAATGTTTTCAGGTTTTCTTCCCCAAAAAATCAAAAGGTCTTAAAATCACTCCTGAAAAATCTCTTCGCATCCTAAATTACTAAGGAAAAGGAAGCTGCAAGCGTTTAAATTATTCCTAAATTCGATATAAATACGCCAGATAATGGAAAATCCAATTCCGGAGAAAAAGAAAGATAAAGACAAGACCCAGCGGGAAAGACAGACATTTTACCGAGTCGCTTTCAAAAACAACTGCAATCTTCTCCAAATTGCGGACAACAAGGCCAACATCATCATCACAATTAACTCAGTGGTGATTTCCTCGACTATTGCAATCCTTGGTTACGGTTCGATTTCCAATTTGATAGAATTTGATTCTTTGCTGACGATCGGCCCCATCCTACTTTTTTTGGGAGTTATTTTGATCTCCACCATGCTTGCAGTGCAGGCAGCGAAGCCTACTATCCTTGGAAATGAGAAAAAAAACGACCTAAAGCCGAAATCCAGTTTGTTGTTTTTTGGTGATAGCTCCAAGTATAAGATGGAAGAGTATTTGGAGGCAACCAAAAAAATGCTTGGTGACAAAGGCTCCATTCAGGATCATATGTCGATTTCTCTGTACTATCAGGGAAAGGTGATGGACCGAAAATACAGGCTTATCCGAAAATCCTATGAGGTTTTTGTTTTGGGACTTTCACTGGGGATTTTGATTTTTATCGCCTATTTGGTGTATTGATCCTTTTTTGACTTTTCAGAAAATTTTCATTTAAGGGAAAGACTCAGAAAAATAGTTTGAGAGTAATGCTCTGACCATCGGAAATGTGTTGTTTCTCTGATAATTGGACTAAAATACTATTTGAAGGGTAATTGGATTTTTGCTTTTAGGGTGCATATTTACTCTTCACCCTTGTTACCTAAATTCCGACCTCCTTCATGCTAAGCCTTTTTTTGGTGCTCTGGATGAGTTTCCAAGCGCCCCAATCATTTCCAGACAGTATCCGAAATCTAATTTCAACTTCCGAAAGTGATTCTCTAAAGGCCGTACTCTACTACGACCTGGGGAGACATTATTATGGTTATCAGCAGGATACGGCGATACTTTATGCTCAAAACTCCATACGGCTTGCAGAAAGTTTGGGTCTGGAAAAAGTCAAAGCCAATGCACTCAATATTATGGGCGTAGCCTTGCTGATCAGCTCTGAATATGAGGAGGCTTTGAAAACCCACCTTCAGGCACTTAAAATCCGGGAAAGTCTAAAGGATTCGACAGGGATGCTGGAATCAAATCTGAATATCGGCAACGTCTATTACCGCAACGGTGAAATGGGGAAAGCCGCTCAGATGTATGAAAAAGCGCTTGTATACGGGCTTGCCATCAAAAATCTCCGGGGCCAATCCATGATCTACAACAATCTGGGCAACTATCACAAAGACCTGTGGTCACAATCCAAAAAGAAGGAGGATTTTGACCAGGCGATGGATTATTTAGAAAAATCCCTGGCCATCAAGGAGGAATTGAAGGATACCAATGGCCTGGTGAAAACGATGACCCAACTTTCGGAGCTAAATCTTGAAGATAATCCGGATAAAGCAAAAGGTTACCTGATTCGGGCATTGGCGATAGCTGATGCAAATCAGGATATAGAAAATAAGCTTGCAGTTCTGCATGAGCTCAGTAGTTATTATCTGAAGGAAAAAGACTTCGCTTTGGTGGAAAAATACGCTTTGGAGGCTTATCGAATTGCCAAAGATGCTGGATCACATTTCTATGTTTCTATTTCAGCTGAATACCTGGTAGAATCAGCCTTGGGTCTAGATAATTTCAAAAAGGCCTACGAATATCTGGTGATTAAGAATGACGCCGATCGAGCCGTGTTTAATGACAATCGCCAAAAAATCCGCGAAGAACTTCTGATAGAATTCGAGACTGAAAATAAAGAACTAGAAAACCAGCGACTGACTCAGGAACAGGAATACCTGGATCTTTCCATTCAGAGAAGGAATGAATTGCTGCTTGGAACTGCTGTTTTGCTCGGCGTATTGATTGCCATGTTTTGGGTTCAACGACAGAATCATAGGAAACTCAAACTCGCGCACGACCAGCTTGAGGAGGCCCACCAGCTAGCCCAAAGCCAGAATGTGCAGATTCAGCAGCAATCCGATCGACTTAACACTACCAATCTGGCCTTGACCCAAGCCAATCAGTTTCGCGACAAAATATTCTCAGTCATTTCA
>DATIAI010000293.1:0-4294 GCA_035458065.1 Algoriphagus sp.
TTTCCTCAGGTGGTTTGATGCCCCGGAATCTCAACCTGACCAAAGACGGGAAATACCTGATTTCAGCAAACCAGGCCAGCAATGACATCGTGATTTTTGAACGGGATTCGATCACAGGAAAGCTCTATCAAACTCCCTGGAAAGCAGAACTCCACAAACCAGTTTACCTTTTCAGATTAGAGGATTAATCCGGCAGCTCCCAGGATTTGGTAGGATTGTAATGGATTTGGCCGGAGCTGATTTCCAGTGGTGAATCCAGATTGTTGTGATACAATTTGCCGGTTCCCAAGCCTTGTGGAATGGTTGGATCAAAGGTGGAAGCCAATTGAGAAATGGCATTGAGTCCGATGTTGCTCTCAAGGGACGAGGTCATCCACCAACCAATCCCGCGCTCTTCAGCCAGTCGGATCCATTCTTGGGTTTCCATTATTCCTCCAAGCAAAGTCGGTTTCAGGATAATATGCTGAGGTTGGATTTGATCCAAGAGTTCCTCTTTTTCTTGCACACCAATCAGTTCCTCGTCCAAAGCGATTGCCAAAGGAGTTGCCTCACAGAGATCTTTCATTCTTTTCCAGTTTCCCGCCGGAATGGGCTGTTCAATGCTGTGAATCTGGAGCTCGGCCAACCTTTCCAACTTTCCCAAAGCTTCTTCAGATGAAAAAGCCCCATTGGCATCCACCCTCAGGGTGATTTGGTTTGGAGAAAATCGGGAACGGATATAGGTCAAAAGCTCAATTTCCTGTTCAAAATCAATGGCTCCGATTTTCATTTTGATACAGTCAAAACCTTCAGCTAACTTTTGATCAATCTGCTGAAACATAAAATCCCGGTCACCCATCCAGATCAGACCATTGATGGGGATTGGTTTTTGAGAATCAAAAAATTCATTTGCCAAAATCCTCTTTTTTCCTCCATTCAACCAATCCAAAATTGCCGTTTCCAGTCCAAAACGGAGAGATGGCAGGGAAAAAGAAATTAATTCCTTCAGTTTTTGCAGGATACTATCTTGATCCGATTCCCAAGTTTCTTGACTTAATAGTTGAAGTGTTTTTCCCAAAATCTCCTCAAAATCTTCCCGGTAATCCGGACTCAGCTTGACTAAAGGTGCCGCCTCCCCCCATCCATGGATTTCCGGATTTTTGGGATCAAAAGCTTTGATCCAATAGACATCCCGAGTCTTGAGGACACCTCGAGAAGTACCTGCATCAAACCGAAAAACTAGCGTTCTTTTGATAAAGGAAAATTGAAGCTGTACTGGATTTATCATGGATTACTGACCAAAAACAAGAAAGATTGTAAGGTGCAGGACTATATTTGCGTCCCGAAAACTACCACCCGATGGAGATTCCGAAGATAGACCTGAGTGAATACGAATATACACTGCCCGATGAACGCATCGCTAAATTTCCCTTGGAAAAGCGGGACGCATCGAAGCTTCTGCATTACAGCGATGGGGAAATCAGGCATTTCCATTTTTATGATATTCCTGACCTGCTACCAGAAGACACACTTTTGGTCTACAACGATACCAAAGTCATCCCGGCAAGATTGATTTTTCAGCGGGAAACCGGAGCAAGAATTGAAATTTTCCTCCTCCAGCCGATCGCCCCGACCACCGTCATTCCTGAAATCATGCTGGCCAAGCATCCGGTTACTTGGGAGACGATGATCGGAAATGCCAAAAAATGGAAAGACGGGGAAATTCTTAAAGGCAGAGTTGCAATAAAAAACCAAGAAGTAGTTCTATCAGCCAAACTGATTTCCAGAGAAGAAAAGCAGGTAGAATTTTCATGGGACAATCCGGAAATAGCTTTCGTAGATCTTGTCGAGGCAAGTGGAGAAGTGCCTCTACCACCTTACCTCAATCGTAAACCAAACGAGGAAGACAAATCGCGCTATCAGACCGTCTATTCCAAGAAAGAAGGTGCTGTTGCCGCCCCGACCGCAGGATTGCATTTCACAACAGAAGTATTTGAAAAGCTAAGAAAAAAGGGAATTCAGGAAGCTGAGGTTACACTTCACGTGAGCGCAGGTACTTTTCAGCCGATCAAAGCCAAAAATGTGCAGGAGCATCCTATGCACAGCGAGCAGATTCAGGTCACAAAAGAAACCATCCAAAAGCTTTTCGCTCAAAAAGGAAAAACCGTTGCTGTCGGAACAACCTCAGTCAGGACTTTGGAAAGCCTCTTTTGGTTTGGGGTAAAACTGATCGAAGATAAAGGCGAGGATTTTTTCATTCACAAACTATTCCCTTATGAAAAAAGGGGAATAGTTCCTTCGCGAGCTGAATCACTTCAGGCCATACTTGATCTCATGGAGTCCAAAGGAACTGACACCATTTTGGGAAATACTGAGATCTTTATTTTCCCGGGATATCGATACCAGATGATTGAGGGATTGATTACCAATTTTCACCAACCTGGATCGACTTTGATTTTGTTGATTGCAACGATTCTCGGTGAGGACTGGAAAAAAGTATATGGTGAAGCCTTGGAAAAAGACTATCGATTTCTGAGCTACGGTGACAGCAGTTTGCTATGGATTTAATCAGGGTAATTACCCAGTTTTTGGATCCCATTGATTAAATCATGATAGTAGGTTCGGCCGACCGGGACAAGATCAGTTCCCACTTTTACTTCCCGTGTATTGATGGAAATAATTTCAGCTACCTGAACAATGTAGCTTTTGTGAATTCTCATGAATCGGTCAGCAGGCAAAACAGACTCAAAATCCTTGAGAATATTCCTCACCGAAAACACGGAATTTCGGGTCACCAGGGTGGTGTAGTTTCCATCCCCTTTCATCCAGAGGATATCGTCGTACTTTAATTTTACCAAATTCTTTTCGTGACGCACAAAAATCGCATCCTTGATCAAAAGTTTTTCAGGGGTGTTTTGAATGGTATTTTCACCAGTTTCAATTCCTATTTTGTTTTTTTTGAAATCTTCCAAAAGCTCCTTCATATCTATAGGATGTTTTAAGGGTTCAACTGACTTTCTAAGTATTTTGTTTTGGTATAATAGTTTAAAGGCATATCAAGAAGTCGGATTTACCGGAAATGGGAAAACTAGAAAAGTCAAAAAATTAAAGTTTCTTTGAATCGAAGCTATGGACGGCTTTTTTCCCTTTCAAAATCACCCTATGAAATTCCAAAATTATTTTTTTGCGATTTATCTGCTTTTGACTTTTTCCTGTGAAGAAAAGCAAAAGCCTGCTTCGGGTGTTGGCAAAGTGAGCATCAAAGGGATCGAAATGGAGAAAATTTCCAATCCAGGGGGAAAAACCTTGGCAACATTCCAGTGGAAGCACATTTATACCAATCAACTTCAACTCACATTCACGGGATCCGAAACAGGAGAATCATTCAGTGTTTCAATCGATCCAAACGACTTTGGACAACCCTATTCGATCGAATTACCTTTTGGTAGTTATTTGTACAACGGGAGCTCCATCGGAGAAAATATCTCATCCACTCTGCCTTTGACAGTTGCAGGACAGATTGAAGTTGCCAATGCCTCAGAGTCACTTTTCCTCACTGGAAATTCTGAATTTGGGCTGTTTACTTTTTCCAAAACTAATCTCACCAATGCCCCTAAAATCCTGGAACCTTTGACTGGTACATTGGCCACAAGTCCTGATTTTTATTACACCTATGTAAAAGGCGATTTACTGTTAAAGACCGAATTGACACTCAGCAATGGGAAGTCTTTCAGGATCGGTATTCAATCAGAAGATTTTTCACATCGGCAGTTCCAAGTCAAAACTGATCCAACACAGGCACAGGATCTTTTTCAACCAGTGGATTTTGAGGTTTTTTCCTATCAGATGAATCTTGGAGAAAATGGCTACCCGGAGACGCTTTTCCCCTACAACCTGACCGAATTACCAATCTCCCAAAAAGAAACTTCGGGGCTTCAATGGATCCAGGGACGGCTTTTTTCCATAAATGACGGTGGTAATCAGGCCGAAATCTATGAACTCAATCCTCAATCCGGAGCTTTGCTTCGGACAGTCAAAGTCACCAATTCTCCTAATCTGGATTGGGAAGATTTGGCAGCTAGCGCTACGCATCTGTATGTAGGAGATTTTGGAAACAACCTTGGCAATCGCAGTAACCTGAGGGTTTTGAGGATTCCTGTCACTTCAATTTTGAATCAAACTGAAGTTTTGGCTGAAATCATAGAATTCAGCTACCCTGACCAAAGCGATTTCTCAGGTACCAATCCCAATCATAACTTCGATTGCGAAGCGATGGTTTTTGCCGAAAACCAAATCCACCTTTTCTCAAAAAACC
>DATIAI010000294.1:0-17144 GCA_035458065.1 Algoriphagus sp.
GAATGATTTTTTTATAAATATCCAGACTGAAAATCGTCGCTGCGGAGTTCAACACAGAGTTGAACGTGCTTAAAACCGCACCCAATACCACAGCAGCAAAAAATCCGATCAGACTCAATGGAAGGACTTTCTTGACTAAAACCGGATAGATGAAATCCTGGTCGCCATAGTATTGCTCCCCGTAATAATAAAAAGCAATCACTCCGGGCAGCACAATAATCAAGGGAATAAGTATCTTGAAAATCCCGGTGTAAAGTAATCCCTTTTGAGCCTCAGCCATATTTTTGGCTCCCAAGGCGCGCTGGACGATCGTCTGATTCATGCCCCAGAAATACAGCTGATTGATCATCAACCCAGTAAAAAGTGTGCTGAATGGCATGACAGAATCCTCCGCTCCGATCACATTGAATTTGTCTGGAACAGCTTCATAAACTTTGGTAAGTCCTGAAGCTATATTTCCGTTACCGATATCCCACAGCGCAAAAACCGGCACCATTAGCCCTCCAATCATGAGACCGATGGCATTAAGCATGTCCGAATACGCCACAGCTTTTAAGCCACCAAAGATCGCATATACCGATCCGATGACTCCGATTGTAATTACTGTCAACCAAATCCCTTCTGACCTGCTGATCTGGAAAATCTCAGAAACATTGAAGATGCTCTCCAGATTGATCGCTCCGGTATAGAGCACAATCGGAAGCAGTGTAAAAACAAAGGAAAGCATCAATAAAACAGACACTATCGTCTTGGTAGTATCATCAAATCGAACCGCCAGATATTGTGGAATCGTAGCCAGCCCCATTCTCAAATAAATCGGCAAAAAATATAGAGCCGCAATCACCAAAGCAATGGCTGATGTCACTTCCCAAGCGATGATGATCATCCCGTTTTTATAGGCTGAGCCATTCATTCCGATCAGGTGCTCTGTGGAGATATTGGTCAAAAGCATCGAGCCTGCAATCACTCCTCCTGTAAGACTCCTGCCTCCGAGAAAGTAGCCATCCTTAGAGCGGAGATTCTCTTTTCTCAATTTGTACCAGGAAAAAAAAGCCACAAAGAGTGTGAATCCCAGAAAGGAAATGACGGTAAGCATGAAGATTATTTTGGGTTTGGAAAAGGAAACAGGAATTGCCTAAAAAAGAAAAGGGGACCCATAACAATCCCCTTCCGTTTAGTGGTTTTTTTAAAATTTCAGAGTGGCCGGAAGATATTTGGCAACCAAATCTTCATAATACGGCCTTAATGCCTTTGAATCCGGAGGAACTGGCACTTTGGAATACAAATCGTACGGGTTGAATTTGTCCACCCATTTGAACATCTCGCGGTCATGGTCATTCAATAAATGATCGTAGGCATTTTCTCTATGCTGTGCATAAAAAGAGTGGTATCGAATCATATAAAGGGCGGGCTCGGGCATGTAATTTTTGACCATCTGATACAAATATTCATCATGGCCCCACGACATTTTCACCTGATCCAAACCGCACTGATGAGAGTAAACTCCATATTTTGTATTGAATCGCCCGTCCTTGGAGTCTGGATTCCGATCAAAATACTCCGGATAAACGATCCTGTCCGAATGCTGGCAACCTACTGGAAACGTATCCCCCACCACTGCCCACTGGGGCTCGCCAAAAAGACAAAGTACCTTGCCCAAATCATGGATAAACCCGGTCAGCACAAACCAATCCGGATGTCCATCTGCACGGATTGCCTCGGAGGTCTGAAGCAAATGCTGCAGCTGATCTAAATTGGTATCAGGATCAGAATCATCGATCAACGTATTGAGGTAATCCACCGCATCCCAAAAAGGCATTTCTTTCTTCTCAAACTTCAAAAACTCCTTTTCTTTTTCGGCCACAAAATCATAAGTCTGATAAGTATGATTCAGCCTGTAAAATTCTCTTACTGTATCCACCCGTTCAGAATCGTGGTAATTCCTATAATCGTCTTTGGCTTTAGCTTGCTTGTCCTTGGGTTCCGGATAGCGGGTCAGGAGATCATCCTCCCAATCTTCGATGGAATGAAGGGGAGCGATTTCAGATTCTGAGAGCTTGGTTTTCATGGATTTGAGGTTAAACAGAAATGAAATATAAAGACAAAATCCAAAAATTCTAACCTTGGTTAAGGGTGATATAAAATGAAATTCTTAAAAATGAAAAAGCCCCCGTCTCCAGAGGCTCATTCTTCATTTTTAATCCTAGATACTTTTAGCCATTCCCCCTCAATATCTCCATTGGAGGCTGATTGATAATCTTTCGGCCATTAAGCCAACCCAATACAATTGTCAGCCCGGTAATCGCCAGATACATCACCAAGCCTTCTTTCCAAGCCACACTGAAGTTCATTTCAAAGACAAATTCCCCCAAAAGGAAAGTGGCTAAGAATGACAAAAGAATGCCCGAAAGCGAAGCCAAACTTCCAAGAAAGAAATATTCCAGCGTATTGATTTTGGTCACTATTGCAGAACTAGCCCCCAAAGTCCGAAGCAGAATACTTTCTCGCATTCGTTGATATTTGCTGATGATCAGCGAACTGATAAGCACCAAAATCCCGGTTGCAATGGAGAAAAAGGCCATAAACTGAATCACAAAGCTGATTTTACCCAAGATCTCTTCCAGGGTTTCCACGATTGTGCCAAGATTGATAATTGAAATATTGGGGTAAGCACGTACGATCTCCGCCTGTACATCGGCCGCTTCCCGATCGGTTTTTGTCTTAGTGATCAGCACATGGAATTTCGGTGCCTGTTCCAAAACCCCGCTAGGAAACAACACCAAAAAATTGGTTGAGACCTGATTGAACTTCACATCCCTGAAACTCCCAATGTAGGTTTTGATCGGTCTTCCTTGCACATTGAACTCTATTTCATCCCCGATTTTCAGTCCGTTTCCTTCACCAAACCCTTTTTCCAACGAGACAAAAATACTATCGCCTTTTGCCCCCAAAGGCACTAACTCTCCCGCAGAAAGTGTCTCGGAAGAAATCAGGGTGTCGCGGTAAGTAACCCGGAATTCCCGGTTATAAAGCCATCCGGAATAATCCTTTTCATCCGGCAATTCCTCATTCGCCTTTTTATCGATTCCGTTGATCGAGTTGAGCTGCATGGTCACAATGGCAACTTCCTGCAAAATGGGAAGATCTCGGTTTAGAACTTTTGACCTCACTTCATCCAGCTGTGCACTTTGGATATCAAACATCAGCATATTGGGCTGATCTTCCTTGTCTGCAAATTTGGCTTCTTCAAGAAGTTGATTTTGAAGGAAAAAGAGCGTGGCAATCATCGCCGTGCCCAAACCAATCGTCGCAATCAGCGAAATTGTCTGATTGTTTGGCCGATACAAATTGGCCAAAGCCTGTCTCCAAGTGTACTCCAGAGAAATAGGGAGGAACTTCCTTACCGCCCACATGATGAATTGGCCAACACCCCAAAGTGTCCCAAAAGCCACAAGCACAAATCCTGTAAACCCTAAGGCAAGCTTCCAGTCTTTCAGAAGGAAAAAGCTAAAACCCCAGATAAATAACAAAATCCCCAATATCACCAACCAACGTAGTGGGTCTTTCATCAAGGTGGTATCGGCAGTTTCTGGTCGTAGCGTCGCCATCGGCGAAACGTTCCTCACTTTGAGCAAAGGCAATAGGGCAAAAAGTACCGAAACAAACAATCCGGTTATTATCCCAAATCCTACAGATATCCAGGAAATACCAACATTAACCTCGACCGGAAGAAAATCCGAAAAAACCGCAGGCAAAATATATTGTAACGCGGTCCCCAATCCCGCTCCTATCAATGCCCCAACCAATCCCATTACTTTGATTTCTGCCAGGTAAATCAGCAAAACATCCCGAGAAGAAACTCCCAGACATCTCAAGACAGCAACTGAAGCCAACTTTTCTTTTACAAAAACATTGACTGCAGAGGCCACTCCTACACAACCCAATAGCAGTGCAATGAAAGCAACCAAGCTCAGAAAATTGGAAAGGTTTGCAAATGATCGACCTGTGGAGCGCTTTCTGTCCTCGACAGTATCGGCATCCACACGATCCAATTCCCATTGCTCCTCATAAGGTTTGATCAATTCCTCGACATTGGTGCCGGTGGCAAACTGCAAATAGCGATTATACTCCACCCGGCTTCCATATTGTACCAGACCAGTTTCTTGGAGAAAAGCCATAGGAATATAAACCGCCGGTGCTACCGTGGCTGTAATTCCGGTTTGCCCAGGCACTTTTTGAAGCTCTCCTGCAATTTGAAAAGTGACAGCGCCGACTTTAATCATATCCCCAACTTTTGCATTAAACTGCGCCATCAGGGTCTTTTCGACCAAGGCCTTTTTACCTCCGCTTCTGAAATCCGCATCCCCATCTGCAGGAATTGTTTCGAATTTCCCATAGAAAGGAAATTCCCCCTCCAAGGCTCTGACCTGAGTCAATCTACTTGCTCCGGTACTTGGAAAAGCCACCATTGATGCAAAATTCACTTCAGAAGCCATCTCGGTAGCAAGTGAATCTACCGACTGGTCACCGATAGGTTTGTTGTTTTCCAAAACCAAATCTGCTCCTAAAAGCTCTTTTGCCTGGTTGTCAATATCCTTGGTCAGGTTTTCTCCAAAGCTGCTGATCGCCACCAAAGCAGCGATTCCCACCACGATGGAGGAGACAAAAAGCAACAGCCGCGAAAGGTTCTTCCGGAAATCCCGAAGAGCCATTTTCAAAATCCATCCAAAATCAGGCATGTACATCCTCCTGTATTTTTCCCCCTTTGATATGAATGATGCGCTGAGTTTTGGCCGCCAGTTCCAGATCGTGAGTGACTAGAACCAAAGTTGTCCCTTGTTCTTTGTTGAGGTCAAAAATGAGTTTCTCGATCATTTCACCGGTTTCTGTATCCAAGTTTCCGGTTGGTTCGTCTGCAAAAAGTATTTTGGGCTCATTGGCAAAAGCCCTGGCAATGGAAACCCGCTGCTGCTCTCCTCCTGAAAGTTGAGTTGGATAGTGAGTAAAGCGGTCTCCCAAACCGACTTTTTCAAGTAATTCCTGTGCCTTTTGGCGAGCGTCTTTTCGTTTTTTCAGCTCCAGTGGAACCATTACATTTTCCAGAGCAGTCAATGTGGGGAGCAATTGGAAGTTTTGAAAAATGAATCCCACGTCTTTATTTCTCACCGAGGCGCGTTGGTCTTCGTTCATTTTCTCCAGTGCCTGTCCATTGAGCACGACACTACCGGTAGATCCTGAATCGAGGCCGGCACATAGCCCCAAAAGCGTGGTTTTCCCACTTCCAGAAGGACCAACAATTGCAAGAGTTTCTCCTGCCTGAATATCAAAATTTACTTCGTCCAAAACAGTAAGCTTTCGGCTACCGCTTTGGTATGTTTTACTTAGGTTCCTAATAGATAAAATGCTCATGAAAAGCCTTGATTTTAGAGTTGAAAGGTCAAACGCTAAAGTCCTGCCTTTGTTGGGCAATAAAACTGGACCTCAGGTTATTCAAGTAAATAAAAGAAAATTAAACTTTGGATGCCAAGTGCTATCGACAGACGGGCAGATTTGGTCGACCAACGCAGAAAAAGCTATTTTTGCGTTGAAATTTGACGGAACCAGGAATTATTCCGAACCTTTTTCCCAGAAATACATTAGTAAGAAAAACCCGAAAAAATGACGCTTCACCGAACTTCCCTAAGTCTGATTATAATTCTTTTCACTTCTTTTATCCTGTTGAGTTCCTGCGGTTCCTCTTCTGATCAGAAGCAATCTGAGGCCGCGACAACGGATTCAACGGAGGTGGTTGGCAAAGAGAAAACCATTCTTTTCTTTGGAAACAGCCTTACGGCTGGATATGGAATCGATCAGGATGATTCTTTTGCCGGATTGACCCAGGATAGAATCGACAGTTTGGGGCTTAACTACCGCGTGATCAATGGGGGTCTAAGCGGCGAAACTACTGCCGGCGGATTGAGCCGATTGGACTGGTTTCTGGAAGATGAGCCGTACATTTTTATTTTAGAACTCGGAGGAAATGACGGATTGAGAGGAATATTACCTGCTGAAAGCAAAAGAAACCTCATCGGGATCATCGACAAAGTCCGTGCAAAATATCCTGAGACCAAAATCATTCTGGCCGGAATGCAGATCCCACCAAATATGGGGCTGGAGTACACTGAAGAATTCAAATCCATTTATCCTGAAGTCGCGGCTGAGAAAAACGTCACCTTGATACCATTTCTATTAGAAGGTGTGGCTGGAAATCCTGAATTGAATCTTCCTGACGGAATTCATCCCACTGAAGATGGGCACAAAATCGTCATGGAGACAATTTGGCCCTTCATTGAAAAACTGATTTAAAAAACCCCAACCTGAGTCCTAAAAACTCAGGTTTTTTTATTCCTTTTTCAATTTCAAATAACTAATACCCCCACAGTTTTTTAGAAGTAAAAGCATTTCTATGCTTAAATTTTTTGCACTATATTTTCGACTTCATTAAAAATTTTTGGAAATGAGTTTTCAAATCAAACAATCAGGTGAGGCCTACGATGTCATCATTGTAGGCTCTGGAGCAGGCGGAGGCATGGCCTCAAAGATCCTTTCCGAAGCCGGGCTTTCAGTGGCTGTTGTAGAAGCAGGAGGGGATTTTGATCCGGCAAAAGACGAGGATAGAACCCAGCTCCGACCACCTTGGGAATCTCCACGACGTGGCGCAGGCACTCGGGTTCGACCTTTTGGTGACTTTGACCAAGCTATCGGAGGCTGGGATATCGAAGGCGAACCCTATACTAGAAAGGACGGCACCAAATTCGACTGGTTTCGCTCCCGCATGGTGGGAGGCAGAACAAATCACTGGGGTAGAATTTCCCTGCGTTTTGGTCCCAACGATTTCAAGCGGGCTGGGATTGATGGCCTGGGTGACAACTGGCCTATCGGCTACGATGACCTCAAGCCTTATTATGACAAAGTCGACAAACTGATCGGGATTTTTGGCTCGAAAGAAGGGATATACAACGAACCGGACGGGTTTTTTCTCCCTCCTCCCAAACCAAGACTGCATGAACTTTTCCTGAAAAAAGGAGCTGATAAGGCCGGAATGCCAATGATCCCTGGACGTCTGTCCATGCTCACCCGACCGATTAACAAAGAGCGAGGAGTTTGCTTTTTCTGTGCTCAGTGTAATAGAGCCTGTCAGGTTTATGCAGATTTTTCTGCAGGAACTTGCCTTCTACATCCGGCCATGAAAAAAGGTAAGGTTGATCTCTTTACCTACTCCATGGTCCGAAAGGTCACCACGGATGACAGCGGCAAAGCGACAGGAGTTTCTTTTGTCTCCAAGATTGACATGAAGGAATACAAGCTCCGATCCAATGTGGTCGTTTTGGGAGCTTCTGCCTGCGAGTCGGCCAGGATCATGATGAATTCCAAGTCCAAGACCCACCCCAATGGAATCGGTGGAGATTCCGGCGTATTGGGACGATACCTTCATGATTCCACCGGAGCTGACCGGATGGGAATCCTTCCGGACCTGATCGACCGGGAACGCTACAATGAAGACGGGGTCGGTGGAATGCACATGTACACTCCTTGGTGGCTTGACAACAAAAAGCTCGACTTTGCCCGTGGCTATCATATCGAATACTGGGGCGGAATGGGCCAACCTTCCTATGGCGCCGGAGGGGGAATGGACACCATGCGCAAGTTTATCAAGGATGAATTTGGCAACCCAAGCCCGAACGGTGGCTACGGTGAAGGAATGAAAAAGGACATTAGACGACTATATGGCTCAACACTTGGAATGTCCGGCCGAGGCGAAAGTATCCCACGCTATGACAACTACTGCGAAATCGACCCCAACGTGGTGGACAAATACGGTATACCCGTTCTCCGGTTCCACTACAACTGGACCGATCAGGAGCTGAAGCAGGCCAAGCACATGCATGACACTTTCGAAGAAATCCTGACCAACGCCGGAGCTATTCTGTTGGGGTCCAAACCAGGTCCAGAATCCCAATATGGCCTGCATGCACCGGGACGGATCATACACGAAGTAGGCACTACCCGAATGGGAGATGATCCGAAGTCTTCGGTCCTCAACTCGAACTGCCAGGCGCATGACTGCAAAAATCTATTTGTGGTAGATGCGGGTTCATTTGTGTCTCAGGCGGATAAAAACCCGACGTGGACCATCCTTGCCCTATCTTGGAGAACTTCGGAATACATTGTGGATCAACTGAAACAAAAAAACATCTAAGCCATGAACAGAAGAGAAAACCTCAAACTCCTCTTTACAGGCTCCGTGGGAGCGGGCTTGCTGCTGACCGGATGCGAACCGGAGCAGGTCGCGGTTCAAAATCAAGTGATAGCCGGTGGAACGCCAGGAGGCAGAACCGAGGAGGAAAAGCTACGTGATGCCCAGCTTCTTTCGGAGAAGTTTTTCACCGAAGAAGAATTCAAAAAACTGAATACCCTTGTTGACATCATCTTGCCGGCTGGGGAAGATTCCCCATCTGCATCCGAGCTGAAAGTCCCTGATTTCATGGAATTCATGATGAAAGATCAGCCTAACATGCAGACTCCAATGCGGGGTGGACTGATGTGGCTGGATTTTGAAGCGGATGAACTTTTCGGAAAACCTTTCAATCAACTCAGCAAAGAAGAAGTAATCCAGATCGTTGAGCTGGTAGCATGGCCGGACACTGCCAAGCCAGAATACCTGGGCGGAGTGAGATGGTTTAACATGCTGCGCAACCTGACTTGCTCAGGATATTTCTCCACCGAAGCTGGCTGGAAATACATCGGCTACGTGGGTAATCAGCCCAACGTTTGGGACGGTGTTCCACAAAACGTCCTTGACAAGCACGGCCTCTCCAATCCGGAAAAATATCAGTCACTCTACCTCAAACCCGAAGATCGGGGAACCGTCGCGGTTTGGGATGATGAGGGCAACTTAATCGGATAATTTCTAACCCACTATTTTGAAAATCCACGGCATACAAACCGTGGATTTTTTTTTACCCACCAATTTGGAATTTAAAGACAGTTGATTTTCAGGGGACAAAATCCCATGCCATAATTCCTCCACAAAGGAAAATTGGAATGTTAATATAATTGTTAGTCAATTTCTTGAATTTGAATACTTGATTTAGTTTCTTAAGAAAAAAATCAGGTCATGAAAAAATTTTTAAAGGCTGCGGTTTGCATGACCGCATTTTTTGTTTGGGGATGCGAGTCTAAAGAAGAAACTGAAATCCAAAAACCACTTTCTGAGCAGAATTTCGAATTTCAGATTTACGATTCTTTGGTCGTGGATTACATAGGCAATCTGGATTTAGCGGATATTTCCATAGATGGCTCCACTTTTCTTCTAATCGATTCCCAGACAGACACCCTTTTTGTTACCGACAAAGAAGGTGAAATCCTTCATAAATTCAGCAGAAAAGGAGGCGGGCCTGGATTCTATCCAAATTTCCGATTGGGGCCTCCAAACTTTCTAACTAATTCTGAAATCATTATTCCGGCATCTGGCGGGTTCTACCTCTACACACTTTCTGGAGATCCTACTCGTACTTTTTTACCGGAGTTCAACCCTTCCTATTCCATGATTAACCAGCATAACAGTAATCTGATCGTGAGAGATGGAAATGTCTATTATCCTTGGGAAGGCAGACTTACGGATAAATATGGAGTGGACGGCAAAAAATTTCAGCTTGAAACACAACGGGTAGAAATCCTTGATTTGGAAAATGGAACATTCACCCCTGCTCTTCATTTTCCGAAAGAGTCCAAATTCAGTACTGACGAAAAAAGCTACTTAAACGTAAACTATCTAACAGCTCTTCAGAGTAAAGGAGATTCTCTATATGTCATTTTCCGCAATGAACCAGTCATTTTTGGCTATCATTTTTCAAACTTGGAAAGTCCTGCTTCTATTCGAAGGATTCCATTTCCTGAATTCATAGAAAAAGAGCCTAAAGAATCAGGAAAATTTGGCAAGTATGAAATGAAGGATCTTTATGTAGGTTCTATCAATAATTTTTACCCAACCGAAAATCACCATTTTCTGATAAGCTACACCCGAGGACTGACTGACGAGGAATATGAGGAAATTTTCTCCTTGGAATCCAAAGATCGAACGCTTTTCATGGAGGAAATGAAAAAAACTAATACCAATGGAATGGTACTTTTCGACGGAAAATCTATTTCAACACTAATCAAGAAGCCCTTTGAACTTGGTTATACTCTCAAATTCATTTCAGAGGATGAAATCTGGTTTACTCCAAATTATTCGGAGGTCGAAAAAGACTACGTCGTCCTGTACAAAACCCGCCTTGTCTCCAATTAATTACCGCTCAAAAAGACCTTTTCCCACCCAAAAGTCACGCATCCAGACTTTCACTGCGATTGGCTATATTCCATTCGGAACAAAGAAAACCACATGCAAAAATCTACCTACCTCATCCTGATGGCAGCAGGAATGATTTCTTTCGGCACATTACAAGCCCAGGATATCAAACCCACCACTGAAAAAGCCCTTCAAGAATCCGTGGACAAGCACAAAGCGATGCTGGCCTCCACTCCACTCAAAGACTTCAAAGCCCGAAACGTTGGCCCAACCAATATGTCTGGCCGAATCGTGGACATAGAAGTGGCCAACAATACCAACGTCTACTATGTGGCAGCCGCCTCCGGCGGAGTCTGGAAAACCGAGGACAATGGACAGTCATTCACCCCCATTTTTGATCATCAAGGCGCTCTGGGTATCGGAGCTATGGCACTATCACCTTCTGACAACAACATCCTTTGGGTAGGAACCGGTGAAGACAATTCTAGCCGATCGACTTATGCAGGCAACGGAATTCACAAATCCACAGATGGAGGAAAAACCTGGCAAAATATCGGTTTGATTCACTCCCAACACATTGGGCAAATCCTGATTCACCCCACCAATCCGGATATCGTCTGGGTAGGTTCGATGGGGGGGCTTTATTCCAAAAACAAGGAAAGAGGCCTCTACAAAACTACCGATGGAGGAAAGTCTTGGAAAAAAGTCCTTTATATCGACGACAATACCGGGATCATCGACATGCAGATTCATCCTAGCAACCCCGACATTTTATTGGCCGCGAGCTGGGAAAGGTTTCGACAAGCGCATGACTTCATTGGCAACGGAAAAGGTTCAGCGATCTGGAGATCCGAAGACGGCGGAAACACCTGGAAAAAAAGTGTTGAGGGTTTCCCACAAGATGAATTCACCGGTAGAATCGGCTTTGACTTTAGCCGGTCAAATCCGAATGTAGTTTATGCCCTGCATGACAACCAAGGCAAATCCGACAAACCTGCCGATCCACCCCGTCAGCGTGGAAACCAACCGCAGGAAGAAAACCCTCTGAAACTGGAAGAATTCAAAGACATGACCTTGGATCAGGCCTTGGCTTTGGAGGATAAAAGACTGGAATCCCTCCTTAGACGTAGTCAGTTTTCCACCAAATACACAGCGCAAGAAATCAAACGTCAGTTAAAAACCGGAAAAATCACCACAACTCAAATTGCCAATTACAACGGTGGAGCAGTCGATGCCAATGCTGCCATGTTTGGGCAGCCGATCATCGGAGCGGAGGTTTTCCGTTCGGAAGATGCCGGAAAAACCTGGAAGAAAGTCTCTGAATCAGATCTGAGCAGGCTTTACAATTCTTATGGCTATTATTTCGGGGAAGTCAGAGTTAGTCCTTCAGATGAAAATGAAGTCTTTGTTTTGGGAGTTCCATTGATGGTTTCTCGGGACGGCGGAAAAAACTTTGCAAATACCGATTCAGTTGGCGATCCACATGCAGACCATCAGGCCATGTGGATCAACCCTAAAGACAGTAAGCACATTCTCCTCGGAAACGACGGTGGGCTTTACAGTAGCTTTGGTGGTGGCGCCCGATGGGATCACCTGAATACTCAAATGCCAATTTCCCAATTTTACTCCATTATGGTCGATGAAGCCACTCCTTACAATATTTATGGTGGAATGCAGGACAACGGTGTTTGGTTTGGCAAATCCACCAATAAGCCGGAAGACCCTTGGGAATCTCTCATGGGTGGTGATGGAATGGTCGTGGCTGTGGACACCCGAAACAATGACATTGTCTACACCGGTTCTCAGTTTGGTAACTATTCCAGAATCAATAAAAAGACAGGAGAAAGGCGCCGGATCACACCAGGTCATGACATCGGCAATGCCCCCAATCGATGGAACTGGAGAACACCTGCTGAGCTCAGCTACCACAATCAGGACATTGTCTATATGGGGTCTCAGTATGTGTATCAATCACTCGATCAAGGCAACACCTGGATAACAATTTCCCCTGATCTGACCAAAAACCAGAAAAAAGGAAATGTGCCATTTGCTACCCTATCTGCGGTAGAAGAGTCCCCGCTGGAGTTTGGAACCTTGTATGCCGGATCTGATGATGGGAACGTCTGGATAACCAGAAACAATGGTGGAAACTGGACTAGCTTGAATGCTGGCCTGCCTCAGGATCGCTGGGTAAGTAGCATTTCACCTTCCAAATTCAAAGAAGGTCGAGTGTACATCACACTCAATGGATACCGATACGATGAATTCAATACCTATGTCTTCAAAAGCGAAGATTATGGAAAAACCTGGAAATCCATCAAATCCAACCTGCCTGAGGAGTCAACCAATATCATCATCGAAGATCCCAAAATGCCTAATATCCTCTATCTGGGTACTGACCATGGTTTGTATGTCAGCATGGACGAAGGAACCAATTGGAATCTATTTCAGGGAGAAATTCCGAATGTGGCTATTTATGACATGGTAATCCAGGAGAGGGAAAACCATTTGATCGTGGGTTCTCATGGAAGAAGTGTATATGTCATTGATCTAAAGCAAATCCATGAACTGGCCCAGCCTGGTCCTTTGGTGATGGAGAAATAGGTACAACTTTAAGTTGAACCTTTCCTCGCACTTCATCATTCGAGATTTGATATTCAATATTCGATTTTAAAACACAAAAAAGCCCTCTGAAACATCATTCAGAGGGCTTTGTCATGAATTAATTCCTGATTAGAAGATTTTAAATCCTACGGAAAGGACCCATTGGTTGATTCTGTTGTCGGTTTCGAAAGTTCCTATATTATCAGTGACGCTGCTCAGACCTCCTTCGTATTTTGCATCTACGGAAAGATTTCCAATATCCACGCCCAATCCGGCTTGATAGCCCAAGGTTGACTTTTTAAACTCCACATCATCCACTGTTTCTATCGCATCTTTTATTTCTGAATTAATATTAAAGCTGGCAATCGGACCTGCCATTATACGAACCACTTTTAAAAATCTGAAACCTACCATCACAGGAATATCCAGCCTGTTGAACTCAGCCTCATAATCCTCAGGCATTTGGCTGCTGAAGGGAGGCAAATTAATTCCAAATTTGCCACTGGTTTGGGTAAATAGAAGCTCTGGTTGAACAAAAAAACCTCCTGCTCCAAACCTTCCAAAAACCCCCACATGATATCCGGTTTGTGCATCATAGGGTACAAACTGCTCATTTTTAAAATCCAGTTTAGTGCTGCTTAGCCCTGCTTTGATTCCAAAGCCTGAATTTTGGGCATAGCCTTGAATGGCAAAAAAACTAAGTAAGATGACAATGATTGACTTTTTCATGGTTCAAGGGATTTAGGGTTTAGTTTTCTACTAAACGTCTATTTTGCAATTCCCTTGCCAATAATTTTCAATTAAACTGATTGCTTGCGGTCGATTTGGCCAAATAGTACAAATCGTAAAAATCCATTGGTTTGGCTACCAGGCTATCAAAACCATATTTACTCTTTTCCCGATAATACTCAACATCACCCGCAGTAAAGCCAATAGTGGGTATTTTGCAGGTTTGAGGACTTTCTTTAAGATGCAGCAAAAATTCCACTCCATCCATTATCGGCATCATGATATCCGTTAGAATGATATGAAAAGACGGGTCGAATTCTAGGTACTGGAGTGCTTCCTTCCCATTGTGTGCAATCACTACTTCATGATTGGACTTCTCAAAGATCTTCCTGAGAATCAAAAGGTGAACAGAATCATCATCAACAAGGAGAACCTTCATATAAAAATGAAATACTTTTTCAAGTATATGAAAAGCAATCGTTAAAAAAAATTCATCAAACAGATTTCACTAAAAATAAATAAGGGAGCCTTTTGAGCTCCCTTATTTTAGATGATTTTTTTTTGTTAGCCACCTTGCTGAGGAGTACCGAATACGCCTATCAAATCTAGGACTACCAAACCTATCACAATCGGACATACCCATTTGATAAAGAAAATCCAACCTACACGAAATGCCCCTTTAAAACCAGGAGATCCATGAGCTAATTCATCAGCAAATACAGAGATTTTTTGTGCCCATCCGGTGTAAAGAGCCAGCATCAAACAGATCACGATTACGGCAAACGTCCCAAATACAAAGTCCATTATCCCAAAAAATCCGACCAATTGGTTGCCGAGAAAATTAAAGCTCATCGAATGGAAGATATTACCTTCTATTGAAGAAAGTGCTGAAGGTACTGAAAGCACCATCGCTGCAATACCAACCGTCCAAGTTGCCCTCTTTCTGTTCCACTTTTTGTCATCAATCAGGTATGCAACGGGTACCTCCAACATGGAAATTGTAGAGGTCAAGGCTGCCACCATCAAGAGGATAAAGAATAATCCTCCTATAATATTTCCTCCCGGCATCGCGTCAAAAACTTTGGGGAGCACATCAAAAACCAAAGCAGGGCCTGAAGCAGGATCTTTGCCAGGAAGGAGTGCAAACAATGCTGGGAACACCATCAAGCCACCCAATAAGGCAACAGCAGTATCCATACCGGCAATCCAACTTGAAGCCTGAATGATATTGGCATCTTTTTGCAAATACGATCCGAAAGTAATCATCAAACCCCACCCGACAGACATGGAGAAAAATGCTTGTCCCAATGCCATCAGCACGACCTTTGTATTTATTTTGGAGAAATCCGGGTACAGATAATACTCAATTCCCGCCTGTGCTCCTTCGAGGGTCACCGAACGACCCGCGATGAAGATGATAATGATAAACAAAAGCGGCATCAGGAATTTTGCGGCTTTCTCAATACCTCCCGATACACCTCCCAATACAATCAGAATGGTCGCAAGAATAAATACAAAAGTCAGTGGAATCACATACATCGGCGTCTGAACGAACACCTCAAAGTCTATCGGAATATTGATGATTTCTGTAAAAATATACCCAACAGTCCAGCCTGCGATGACAGAATAATAACTGAAAACAAAAAAACAAACCAATACGCAAAGTACTCCGGCAAGCTGCCAAAACTTATTGCCTCCTGTGTCTCGAATGGCTCCGATTGGGTTTTTCCCTGACTTTCTTCCCAACGCAATCTCGTTGAATAGCAAAGGCAAGCCAATCAAAAGCACACAAAGAATATATACAAATACGAAGGCTCCGCCACCGTTTTCTCCAGTCAGATAAGGAAACCTCCAGATATTTCCCAGACCTACCGCCGAACCGGCTGCTGCCATAATAAAACCAAGGCTTGAGCCGAATTGACCTCTTTCTTCGCTGTTAGAACTAACTGCCATAGATTATGATAAAGTTATATTTAGGGTGTAAACTGCTTTTTAAGAGCGGGCTAAGATAATTTGTTTTGCCAAAATACCTATCCCCTCTTGGAAAGTTTTAGGTTCGTACCCGAGGTGTTTTCTTGCTTTATCTATACTAAAGCCAGTTTTCATAGGTCGTTTTGCTGGTTGGGTAAACCGGGTAGAATCGGTTTTCTTTATTAATTCTTTGTTAAGTCCAAAGTAATCTGCGGTCATTATTGCCATATCATAGGGAGTCAAAACATCCGACCCTGAAATATTGAATATCCCCTCCGCATGTTGCTCCGCAATCAAAATACACCCCAATGCCAGATCCTCGGCTAAAGTTGGGGTACGGACTTGGTCATCCACTACCTGGATTTCTTTGCCTGCTTCCAGGGAGCTCTTTACCCACAAAATGATATTGGTTCTGCTCAGGTCGTTGGCAATTCCATAAACCAAGACTGTCCGGGCTATTGCCCAGGTAGTTTTAGAATTCTTTACAAGATTTTCACCTGTTAGCTTAGTCTCTCCATAAAAATTAACCGGAGATGCTTCAGCATCTTCATCGTAAGGGCCATCTTCACCTGAAAAAATAAAATCTGTTGAAACAAAAATGAAATGGGATCGGATTTTTTCGGCAGCTCTTACCAAATATTCAGTAGCCTTGACATTCACTACCACACAGTCTTCCTGATTGAGTTCACATTGATCGACATTGGTCATGGCCGCACTGTGAATTATTGTCGCAGGAGCAATATGGGAGATCACCTTATTTACCTCCTCTGGATTTGTGATATCCAGACTTTGGTAGGTAAAACCATCACCCGACAGCCGACATGGGCCTTTTCCGGTAGCGATGACATCAAATTTGCCTCGTACGACCAGTTGCTCCACCAGCTTTTGCCCCAGCAGACCATTAGCCCCCGTGATCAGGATTTTTGGTTTACTTGATTTCTGGATAGACATAGCCATATTCTTCGGTGATTTTCTTTTTGGGTACTCGTTCTACTTTCACTTGCATCAAAACCGGATTGTCAGGAACTTCCCTGGTGGTAGGTTCAGCTGCGATTTTCTCAACCACATCCATTCCTGAAATCACCTCCCCAAACACCGTGTATTCTTTGTCCAAATGTGGAGTTCCTCCTATAGTGGCGTAAGCTTGGATTTGTTCTGGGGTATAATCTTTTGTTAATGTCACTTGCAATGATTGCGCGATTTCATCCCGCTTGGAAAGTATCAGATTTGTTAGACTGTCAAATTCCTGGGCAGCATAAAGTCGGTTGTATTCCTCTTTGAATGATTTCTGGCTTTCAAGTTGGACATATTGCAATACAGCTTTTTGCAAAGCAGTAAAATCTGTGGTCAACTCCAGTTCCTCATAGGTTCTGCCCTGCACAATGTAAAACTGCGAACCATTACTGGCCCGACTCGGATTGATGTTGTTACCTTGACGGGCAGCCGCGATCATTCCTTTTCTATGATAGTGGTTTGGTAAAATTTCGGCTGGTACAGTCGGCCATTGCTC
>DATIAI010000295.1:0-10001 GCA_035458065.1 Algoriphagus sp.
TCGGTCGATATGATTCAAGATTCCTTCTGCCAATAAATCGGAAGTATGGGAAAGGTCAATCGGAATCTTCTTTCCGGCCATGTAGTCCAGCAGTCGCTTTCCATCCTCTTTCAATCCAACTCCCTCAATATAATTTCCTCCGCCAAAGCGGTTTTCGGTATGGTGAGTCAAACTGATGTATGCGAGTTGGCCGACCGTCGCGAGCATCGCATCAAACTGCTTGTAGATTTCCGGCCAGGTTGCTTTCTCGGTTCCGAATCCCGCTGCATTTTCAACCGAAGCGATGATGCCAATCCGGTCGTCTGAGGCATGATTTTTAAGGAAATCTGAGTCAAACTTCTTCACTGTCTTTTCTTCTTTGCGCAGCAAATCATAAAAAATCTTGGCTTGTTTCCCTGCCATCCTCATGCTGGAAGCGTCCACATTGGTGTAGATCGCCATCACCTGCATCCGGACTCCACCTTCCTGCAGCCACGGAAAAGCGCATGCTATTTGGTCCTTGGAAAATGCATCTGCACCGGGAACAGCTGCCAGAAAAGATAGCAGGTCACAATGAAGATCAGCGATGGGATAGATCATGATTTTTTATCGAGAAGGAATTGGCAAAAGTAAGAATTACGAATTACGAAGTGCTGAGGATCCTCAACCATTTTAGCCATCGGAGAGGCTTTGAAAATAGCCCATGAATTTTCTGTATAGGAGACCTAGCGGTCACAAAACTATTTGACAACTGGTTTTAGATTCAATACCTATATTTGGAGGTATCATATCTCAAACCCATATCAATCATGTCCGTCGCCAAACCCTTCAATTTCAAAAAATGGATCGATGAAAACCGTCATTTGCTGAAGCCACCAGTTGGCAATCAGCAGGTGTTCAAAGGCAATGATGACTTTATCGTGATGGTAGTCGGTGGTCCAAATAGCCGAAAGGATTTTCACTACGACGAAAGCGAGGAGTTTTTCTACCAATTGGAAGGTGACATAGTCCTGAAAATCATTGAGGATGGCAAACCCAAAGACATAGAAATCAAAGAAGGTGAAATCTTTCTTTTGCCTGGGAAAGTCCCACACTCGCCCCGCCGACCGGCAAACACGATCGGTTTGGTGATTGAGCGGTATCGGCAGGCCGGAGAACAGGACGGCTTTATCTGGCACTGTGAAAACTGCGGCGATAAACTTCACGAAGAATATGTCGAGCTTACCGATATCGTCTCTCAACTTCCTCCGATCATGGAGCGGTTTTGGTCAAATGATGACTTGAGGACCTGTAAAAGCTGTGGGACCTATATGGAAAAATAGGACTTGGTCAACAGTCGACAGACTATAGTCCATAGCCCGAACCAGCGGACCTCAATCTTAAAAAAACCGATCAAATTCACCATAAACCAACTGTTGACAGTCGTCTGTGGACCGTTGACCAAAAAACAATGAACTACCACTTTTCCGAATCTTTTGCCCGTGAAATGGATGCTCAGGATCCGCTTTCACACTTCCGGTCCAGATTTCATTTTCCAAAAGTAAACGGAAAGGAAGCCATCTATTTTTGCGGGAATTCTCTGGGAATTCAACCCAAGTCGGTCAAAGATTACCTTGAAAAAGAACTGAACAACTGGGCTGATTTGGCTGTGGACGGACATTTTCACGGAGAGGACGCTTGGTTTCATGTTCGAAAAAAATCCAAGCCAGCACTAGCTGAGATCGTCGGGGCCCATGAGCATGAAGTGGTAGCGATGAATAACCTTTCGGTGAATCTTCACCTCTTGATGGTTTCTTTTTACCAACCCACTGAGGAGCGATACAAAATCATAGTGGAGGCCGGAGCTTTTCCCTCGGATCAATACATGCTGGAGTCTCAGATCAAGTTTCACGGCTTGGATCCAATGGATGTCCTGATTGAGTTGAGTCCAAGGTCAGGCGAACACACCCTTCGTACGGAGGATATTCTTCAGGAAATTTACAAGCATGGAGATTCGCTTGCCATGGTCAATATGGCTGGATTGCAATATTATACGGGGCAGCTTTTTGATATGAAGGCCATCACGGAAGCCGCTCATTCTGTGGGAGCCTTGGCAGGTTTTGACTTGGCGCATGCGGCAGGAAATGCCGCGTTAAAACTTCACGATTGGGATGTAGACTTTGCCACTTGGTGCAGCTACAAATACCTGAACTCAGGACCGGGAAACATTTCGGGGATATTTGTCCACGAGCGATTTGCGGAGCGTGCGGATTTGCCCCGTTTTGCGGGCTGGTGGGGACACGACGAGGGCGAGCGCTTCCGAATGGAAAAGGGATTTGTTCCGATGTTTGGGGCGGATGGCTGGCAATTGGCAAATACAAATGTCCTTGCTTTGGCTGCTCATCAGGCTTCATTGGATATTTTTCAGGAAGCCGGAATTGAAAATCTACGCGCCAAAAGTGAAAGACTGACTGGTTATCTGGAGTTCCTGATCCGTGAAATCAGCGGAGAATCAGGAGTTTTGGAAATAATTACCCCAAAAAATCACGCCGAAAGAGGCTGTCAGTTATCTTTGCTGATTCATCGGGGGGGTAAAACTGTATTCGATGAATGGTATCAACATGGTGTGGTAGGTGACTGGAGAAACCCAAACGTGATCCGTCTGGCACCTACTCCACTGTATAACAGCTTCTTGGATGTGTTCCGATTTGCACAGATTTTGGAACAATCTCTGGAGAAATTCGCTTAAAAGAGGCGTGGGTAAAACTATCCGATGAAAAAAAACGAAATCACCATCTTAGGCGCCGGCTTGATCGGCAGTCTGATGGCCATATACCTCAAGCGTCAGGGCTTGGAAGTGTCAGTGTACGACAAGCGGCCCGACAAACGCAAAACTCCCTATTCCGAAGCCGGCAGATCGATCAATATGGCGCTTAGCCATAGAGGATGGAAAAGTTTGGAGCAAGTTGGGCTCAAGGACAAGGTTTTGCCTTTTGCCATTCCGATGTATGGCAGGAGAGTCCATGATGAGCATGGTAGTACCACTTTTGTCCCTTATGGAAAAGCTGATCAAGCCATTTATTCCATTTCAAGAGGGAATTTCAATCAGCTGCTTGTGGAAGAAGCAGAACGATTGGGTGCTGCAATTCATTTTGAGCACAAATGTGTAGATGTAGATTTCCAAAGGAACGAAGTAACTTTTGATACACCTCAGGGAGAAAAGAAACTAAGCCCAAGAGTAGTGATCGGAGCTGATGGAGCTTATTCTTCGCTGAGAATGGCGATGCAAAAGCAGATTCGGTTTAACTACAAGCAGGAATATATTTCACACGGTTATAAGGAATTGACCATCCCGGCAAATGCCGCCGGCGAATTCGCGATGGACCCAAATGCCCTGCATATCTGGCCACGTGGTAAGTTTATGCTGATTGCTCTTCCGAATCCGGATAAATCATTTACCTGTACGCTTTTCCTACCTTTTGAAGGAAGCAAGGTGTGTTTTGAGAAAATCCAGGATGGAAAAGATCTGGAGACAATGTTTAGGGCATATTTCGATGATGCCTATAAGTTGATGCCTGATTTGAAGAATGAGTTTTTCAGAAATCCTACCGCGGCTTTGATCAATGTCGAATGCTATCCATGGGTTCAAGGAAACTCACTTCTTTTGGGGGATGCTTCGCATGCCATGGTGCCATTTTATGGACAGGGTATGAATTGCGGGTTTGAAGACTGCTATATTCTAAACGGACTAATCGAAAAACTCGGAACTAATGCCTGGGACTTGGTTTTTGAAAAATTCCAGAAAAAGAGAAAGCCTGATACCGATGCAATTTGCCAATTGGCAATGGAAAATTTCAACGAAATGAGGAATTCGGTTGGGGATCCGAAGTTTTTGCTCCGCAAGAAAATCGAAGCCAAACTTCACGAACTCTATCCAAAAGAGTGGATTCCGCTCTATACCATGGTGACATTCTCCGATATGGGATATGCTGAAGCTTATGCACAGGGGAAACTTCAGGAAGCTATCATGAACAAAGTGATGGCAGATCCGCTGATCACCGAAAACTGGAACAAGCTCGACTACGAGGATATCATCAATCAGATGGAAACAGCAAAAGCGGTGTAATAGCCGCTTTTTTTATGGTTGTCCAGCTTGTCCAGAATCCGGACTTTGCTTGTTTTTTTATGGATGTGACCCTGTCCGGTCAATAAAAATCTTGACAATCCGGAGGTCTGTTTTTCTTCATAAAAGAAAATGCGGCAAATGGGTACGGGTTTCTGTCTCGTTATGCTGATCGGTTTTGAGTTGATCATTTGTGAGCAGTGCGAAGGGCACATACCACTTTAAACAATGGGTAGCTTATGTCTATTTTAACCTTTTCGACAGCCGCCAGTACGTTAATTCGGCTCTGTCATCCATCGCCAAACAATTTCTTCATAGGAATACTTACTGTTTTTCAGGGTATTGGAGCTTCCTTTTAATTGCCCTTCCTGGTTCTTAGTCGATTTGAGTTCCGTCAAAGAATATTCACCTGTTTCATAATCATAACTGCTCCCGTCATCATTGTATAAGAAGTAGGTATTTTCCTTTGGACCGTAATGCCTGACTTCCAAGGGTTGATCCGGATTGTTTTTGTCCAGGGTCGATAACATGGGAATGATCCCTCCATCTTTGACAAAAAGCGGTATTTCTTCGAGTTTAGTCTTGATGGTGATTGTCTCGCCATTGCCGGCATATTCACCGGTATAGAAATCGTACCAATTCCCTTTTGGAAGGACAACCGTACGCTCCTTTTGCCCGGTAAAAACAGGGGCGACAAGTATCGATGGCCCCATCATGTATTGATCGGTCACTTCCAGTCTTTTTTGCTCGGCGTATGGATTGATCGCATGATCCAACTCGCCTCCGGCCAATGTATCCTGAGCGTCAAATCCGGTCTCCAATACCATCGCTCTGAAAGGTGGTATGCCCTTTTGATTGTATTCGTAAAAGGCGGTATAGAGATAAGGCAAAAGTTTCATTCTGAGCTCAATTGTATTTCTGACCATCTCCGTTACTTCAGGGAAACTCCAAGGTTTTTTGCCCGACGACCAGGCATTGAGCATCATGAGCGGAGAGAAACTAACCGATTGAAATCGGCGAATCCATTCTTCAGCGGAATCCGCGCTTCGGATTTCCGGAGTCCATAAAAGTCCGGATAAGGACGAATTGGCTAATGCGGTCACATAACCTTTGTGATCGTAGTGATCGCTGTACAGCACAAAGTTGTGATTGCTGGCACCTATATATGCGGATCTGATCAGGTTGTAAGTTCTCTGATTTTGTTCTTTAAAGTGACGGTCAAACATATCCATCATCATCATGCCATAGAGTTGTCTGATTTCAACCGCATCATTTCCCGAAGGGAAAGTGGCATGATCAGGCCATAGCCAAACATCGTAGCCATCTACCTCGTCAAACTTATACCCACTCACGCCGATGGACAAATGATTCTTTTGATGGTGATTCAAGAGCACTTTTTGGGCTTCAGGAATCGTATAGTCAGGAACTTCTCCAAGCCAGACCGTATGGCTACCTGTAAAGGGACTGATATCCTTGTACATGGTCGAGACCGGCGCGACATAGGGGTTCTCCCACAGATTTACTTTTATCCCTTTTTGATCCAAAGTCTGGACAAAGTTCTCCGGGTTTGGAAAGCGTGTACTGTCCCAATCGTATGAACAGGGATAGGCGAAACTCTGCCAGCCGGGTTCAAGTCCTATGACATCCAAAGGGAAATCGTTGTCTTCAAAATCCTGTATTTCTTTCAATACATCGGCGTCACTGCTTTCGGTGTGCATTCTGTGCCAGAAGCCCAGGCCCCATTTAGGCGGGATGACTCCACCGCCAAAAAACAGATTATAGCGTTGAACTACTTCGAGGGTTGTTTGTCCGGTGAAGACAAAAATTTCCATTCCACCGCCTTCCACACTTGCTTCGACCGCATCGGATAAGGGGCGAGCGGCCCAATTCTTTCCTGTCGTCCGGTCTATCGGCTCAGGGATATTACTGTCCTTTCTGTTACCGACGCCCACATGTACTTTTACGCGCTTTGAGGAATTAATCAAAACCCCATATCCTTCACTTGAAATATAAAAAGGTACCGGTGCGTGCGTGTATCCTTTGATCCCGCCATAGTGATCCACCTTGAGCGTATACACATTGCTCCGTCTGTTTATCCCTTCAAACTCTAGTCCTAAGCCATAAATTTGTTCTGTTTCACCCAACGGCAATCGGACACTTGCCCGATTTGGAGTAATGAGGCTTCGACTTGCATCTTTGGCAAAAGGGAATGGCCCATCTCCCAGCGCTTCGATAGCCGCAGTCTTGGGTTCATTGGCATAATCCATGGGATTCAATCCCATCTCTCCGAAACTTGCCTTCCAAATGCCAGGCATCACCTTTTCCCATTTCAACTCATCCATCTCTGAAATCAATGTGTTTTGTGCGAATCCATTCGAACAAAACAGGATAATCAGTGAAAGTAAAATTTGAGGCTTAAAAAGGCACTTTTGCGGTTTGACGTTCATACTCAAGGTCTAATAAATTTCAATTTTTTTGTTAAGGCTCAACTTCAATTATTGGTAGTCACCTTCACCTCTCGAAACATATAAGGATTATCACTTACACGAATGGATTTGCCACTGGTGGTGGTGAGGTTTTTGAGCCTAACCTCCTTGGTTTTGATATAGGGAAACTTTTCCTGATAGGAAGCATCGGTGTTTTCGGAATTGAAATTTCCAAAAATTGCTGGCCCCTGATAATCCTCAGGATGATTGGAATCGTCGATCCGAAGATTTTCGATGGTTATCTTTTCAGGCATGTAGCAGGTGTACCCAAAATCATGCTGACCGGAATTGGAACCGCTGATCAGGGATGCGCTGACTGGCTTGCCGTCTGAGGGCACGAAAGTACAGTCACGGATAATTAATTCACCCTGCCAAGTGCTTCCATAATCCGGTCGAAGGCTGACGATGCTCCTTCCCCGGATCTCAGTGTTTTCGACAATAAAAGTTCCACTGCCAATTGCATTGATTCCCATGTGTCCGAGGGTCGAGTTGCGGATCGTGGCATTGGCCACGCCCATGTGAGCATCGAAGCGGGAAAAGGTGCAGGTATCGAAAAGCAGGTTCTTGCTATAGTTGGAGCCCATTATCCCCCAATACGTCCTGTCATCTATATCATTTGTCTGACTGCAGTTGACGAAAGACACATTTAACGCTCTGTTCACTAGGATATCGTAAGTACCCATGGAGACTGAATCTCCAGCTGAGCCAATGGTTCGGTAGGTTTTGTGCCCTGTGAGAATGGTGTTCTTCACCATGACGTTGGCGCAATTACTGATATTGAGAAATCCGCCATAAGGAGCCCCATGATCCCCCTCATCTGTGACGCGGTGCTCCAATCCATCCACAATCACATTGGAACGCTTGATAGAGATGTTTCGGCTGTAGTAATTGTACTTCGAGTCTTCTTGATTAGCAACCGTGGTAAAAATCCCGCCTTTGATAGTCAGCGTATCTTGATCTATGGGTAGCGCTTTGACATCCGTGATCTCGTCAAAATCCCAAATGATCGGAGCATTCCCATCCACATTCCCGTACTCATCGACAAGAAAAATATCTGTTTGCGAAGCTCCATTATTTTGGTTCGGCCCAAACCGGATGTACTGCTTTACCTTGGAATTGGTGACCGTAATCAGACTTGGCGCAGGCAATGCCACGTCGATTTTTTCCTGGTTTCTCTTTAGTGAAGAGATTCCTGCGAGGTTAAAAGCTTCAAGGCTTGAGCTCACCAGGAAAATTGGCGCATTACGATTTTCCACGTCGGTATCGTCAATGATGAAGGACACCGTACCAAAATCAGTATCCGTTTGGATAATTGCTGTTTCCTCTTTTCCTCCTATGTAATAAGTGGCTTTATCATCTGCTTTCACCGCAAGTCTATGCTGATTGGCAAATTCATGCGTGGCGGCAATGGCTTCCATGTCATCGGTTTTTCCGTCGCCTTTGGCACCGAAATCACTGTAGCGAACTAGGCCTTCGGCTTTGAATTTTGTGATATTCTCCTGAGTTAGGTTACCGTTGGATTGATTCTCTTCTCCAGAACTCCAAAGCAGCGGGAATCTTACAGGCATATTGCGAATGACTTCTGGTGTATCAAAGTCCGCATCGAGGGTATTCCAGAGCTGCAAATACTTTTCCTGGTCATAAGCCAAACCTCCAAAAAGCAGGAAGGAATGCCTCACTGGCCATTCTTCCCAATACATCACGTCCTTTTGATAGGGCCAAGAATTCTTGTCCGCGACATAGGGATAGAGGAATGAAATCCCTGACGCCAGCGATTTTCCATCGGGAGTTTCGAAGTCAAACAAACTCTCGGGACTACCGACATAGACTTGACAGAGCGTAGCCATGGCATCGAGGGTGAAAAGGGAATAACCATACGGCTTGGTGCGTTTGAGTTCCAATGGGAAACTGCCGTCTGTCTCCATTTGATTGGGAAGCAGCACCGTTTTGTACATTTCCCTGCAGTAGTCAAGCACTTCTTGGTTTCCGACTAGCTGCGCAAAAACTGCCGCCTGCATCGCCCAGCAGACACTGTGATTGTTGCCGTGATCTCGCTCTGCGATTCCGTACGGGTGCGTCGTCATCCAGGTTAAATACTCCGCAAACCAGCCTTTCATCTGCTGGATTTCCGCAGGAGAAATCACTCCCGAACCTTCCACCGCCTGAATTGCTTTGGCCACTTCCATCAATTGAATCGTGTCAATAATGCCGATGCCGCGTCCAGTTACCTTTCCTTTGATGGCTTGGCCAAAGAGCAAGTTGGGGTTCATCTTAGTCGCCTCATCAATAAACCAAGCCTTCAGATGCGGAGTCAAAGCCTCCACGTATTTATCGTCTCTACTTACCAAATAGGCGGAAGCCAACGCGCCGGAAATCTGGCTAAACCGGATCATCGCCTCACGATGCGCGGTGAAATTATCAGGATTGGTCAGGCCATCCCGCTGGATATAGGGCCCTTCTGGATTATCAGGATCCGGCCACCAGTAATCTCCCTCGGAATAGAAATCATGAACTCCGCCGGCACTTCGGGGACTGGACTCGGCAGTCACGGTGATCGGCTTTTCGTCTTTGTATTCATCCGCAAGTCGGATGACTCTCGCTTTTTCCTTCGCAAAGTAGTCTGTAGATGTCTTCTCAGACTTTTCTTGATTTATGGAAAGTGAGAGCAAAGTAAAAAGTAGAATTAACAGACACTTTGACATTTTGGACGAGCTAAGCAAACTGGAATAAAGCACTTTAGATACAACTTATTTGGCTGATTTGAAAGATTTGCGAGAGCAAAACCGGCAAGTTCTCAGCCCAATTAGTTGGAAAGTCCTCAAAGGTCACCAAACCTCTTCAGGTCTTTTCTCACCACTCTTTGAAAAATTCCAGCGCGCCGAGCTTCACAAATCAAACAAACTCCCACTCGCTCCGGTGGGCTTGATTTTCAGATGGGTATAGGCTAACTCCGTCGCCATTCTGCCTCTGGATGTTCGTTTCAAATATCCTTCCTGGATCAAAAAAGGCTCATAGACTTCCTCGATTGTTTCGGCTTCTTCACCACATGCGGTAGCGATGGTGCTAAGCCCAACCGGTCCGCCTTTGAATTTTTCGATGATCGTAAGCAGGATTCGGTTATCCATTTCATCCAATCCATTTTCATCCACATCCAATGCGTTAAGAGCGATTTTGGCGATTTCAAGCGTGATGGTTCCATTGCCTTTTACTTCTGCAAAATCCCGTGTGCGGCGAAGAAGCATATTGGAAATACGGGGCGTTCCCCGGCTCCTTCTCGCCAATTCAAAAGCAGCAACCTCATCGATAGGCGTTTGCAAAATACCTGCAGATCGGATCACGATATCCGTCAAGAGTTTAGCATCATAATACTCCAAGCGAGAATTGATCCCAAATCTGGCGCGGAGGGGTGAAGTCAACAATCCAGAACGGGTTGT
>DATIAI010000296.1:0-18431 GCA_035458065.1 Algoriphagus sp.
TTCGATTCTTCTCGCTTGGAAAAAGAAAGCGGAACTGCTTCCCCCGACTTTGGAAACGAAAATTGAACAGGGAGAATGGATTTCACCCGCTCAAATGGTGAGTATTGCAGAGTTAGAAATGCAAAAGATCGGGAAATCAACCGAAGTGGACCGCATCGATATCCGTCCCGACAAGGGAGTTGCAAAAGTTTCTTTCAAATCTCATTTTACTGAGGTTCAATTGGATGGGTTTTCAGGAGAAGTACTGTCTATCGAAACCAGACATTCAGACTGGATCGAGAAAGTCCATGACGGAAGTATTGTGGATTTTTACCTTGGAGGTGATGAAGCTACCAAGCTGACATATTCCACTTTGACAGCATTGGGCTTGATTCTGATGAGTCTGAGTGGGTTTTACCTGTGGTATTATCCGAAAGTGATTCGGCGGTTGAAGGGACGATAATCAGAATCAAATTTCCTTGTTTCAGCTTGAGATTTTTAAATTTTGTAGCTTTTATTATTGGAAAATGAGGATAAACACCCTTTAAAAGAGCCTGATATAGAATATTGTCGGTACACTTATTTCAGGAGATATTGTTGAATCTGCCTGTATCGAGGGATTCAAACTGAATTAGGAAGGGATTTTTGAAAATTGAGCTCTTTTTAAATAATCACACCATCAACTTGTACTTCTTCCCCGGAAGAGACTTTACAATTCCTTCGAATTCTAGTGACAGGAGTTTGGATGAAAGCATTCCCAACGGAATTTCGGTCTGATAGCTGATTTGGTCGATTTCTGATTCCCCTTTTTCCAAAAGCAGATTTAAAATTGCGGTATCTTCATCATCCCGACCCTCCAAATCAAAAACTGGTTTCTTGATTTTTTCTTCCCCCGGCTTACTCCAGAATAAAGCCTCGGCTATATCGCCAGGGCCAGTGTAAATGGACGCTTTCATTTTCCTGATCAGATGATTACAACCTTCGGAGAAAGGGGATTGAAGGTTTCCCGGAACTGCAAAGACATCCTTGTTGTAGCTATAGGCAATTTCTGCGGTGATCAAAGCGCCACCCTTTTCTGCAGCCTCAACGACTATCAAAGCATCAGATAGTCCTGCGATAATCCGGTTTCTTGCCGGGAAATTTCCTGGAACCATGGTACTTCCCGGAGCATATTCGCTCATTAGAATTCCTGTTTCCTGAAGTTGTTCTGCAGTTTTTTTGTGAACAGCAGGATAGATCTGCAAAATAGGAGAACCCATTACAGCGATTGTCGGTAGGCCTACTTGTAAAGCTGCCCGGTGGGCTTCAATGTCGATGCCATAGGCTAATCCGGAAATTATAACCGGCTGATAGGGAAGGAGATCCTCTACGATTTTTCGAGTGATGGATTTACCGTACGGGGTAGCACTTCTTGTCCCAACTATTCCGACACTTCGCTCAAAATTCAGATTGCAATTCCCTTGGGTAAACAAAATGACTGGGCCGTCTTCTTGGGATTTAAGTCTGGCAGGAAATTCAGGATCGGTTGAAACCAAAATCCGGAATCCTTTCTTTTCACTTAGGGAAATCAGCTCATCTGCTTTTCGAAGAAGGGAAACTGCTTGACTTTGGATTTCAAGGAGCTTTTCCCCAACCCTTGGAATCTTCGCAGCTTTTCCCTTGCTGAGATTGAAAAATGCTTTGGCTGAACCGCTGTATGCTAAAATTGCTTTGAATACTCCCGGGCCAACTTTTGGAGCTTGAGAAAGGGCTAAATGAAATCGTAAATTTTCAAGATCCGTGTCGGGTATTGAGTTCATTCTTCAGATTGATTAAAAAGTCTTTGATTTCCTGAAGTTTTTGAACTGCTGCAACTTTGTCAAACCCGTGATTTTTTCCGGAAGAAATCACTTCCTGTGCTCCCTGAAGGGTATATCCTTTTTCCTTCACCAAATGATAAACATAGCGGATTTTTTGGATGTCGTCTTTGGTATAGCGACGGTTGCCTTTCTTGTCCTTTTTTGGGCGAATAATGTCAAATTCCCCCTCCCAATAGCGGATAAGTGAAGGTGCTACTTTAAACATCTCAGCAACTTCACCAATGGAATGGTACTTTTTTTCGATTTCTCGCTCTTTGTATGGCACAGCAGTTTTTGTTAGGTCAACTCTTCAAGAATTCAGGTCTTGGAAAGTTTGTTAAATATCTAAGGTAAAAATTTTGCTCGGGGACTTCAAGCGATACTTGAGGCATTAGTAAAAAAACGGAAAAATCATCGGTTTAGTACCTGGAGCATCTGAATTGCAGCAAGTCCGGCAGTTTCAGTTCTAAGTCTGCTTTTCCCCAAGGAAACAGCTTGAAACCCATTTTCAAAAGCTGCCTTTATCTCTTTTGGATCAAAATCTCCCTCTGGACCAATCAAGATCAGGTATTTTCCATCAGGATTTGCAGCATCAAAAAGGTGGTTTTCATGAGATTCATCCACATAGGCAATGAATTTTTGAAATCCATCGTAGTCTTTTGATTTTAAGAGATCTGAGAGTTTTCTGGTTTGGTGTAAAATCGGAATCCTGAATTTTAGACTTTGCTTGCAGGCGGAAATCATTTTCTTGTGAAGTCGGTCGGTTTTCAAAAAACTCCGCTCCGAATTCATGGTTTCCAAGAGCGTCAATTCATGGAAACCGATTTCGGAGATTTTTTCGACCATCCATTCCATCCGATCCGGGCTTTTAGTCGGAGCAATTGCCAGATGAATGTGGAATTTATCTTCAGGCACCAAAGCTGAACTTAGGACTTTCAGGCTGGTTTTTTTTGGATTTGCTTCCAAAATCACGCATTCAAAAACCTGTCCTTTTCCATTTGTCAATCGGATTTGATCGCCTTGCTTTTTGCGCAGCACTTTGACCAAGTGGCGGGATTCCTCCTCGTCAAGGTAGGTGAGGGGTTCGGTGATATTTTCCTGGAAAAAAAGCTGCATGAGTGGACAGTACGGTAAAGGCACAAAAAAAGCACATTTCCTGAAGAAATGTGCCTTTAAACCGAATTAACCTATAACCAATTTAACCTTTTGAAATTTCCATGTTGACGGTCTTTCCTTTGATGGTGTTGTTCTTCATCACTTTGATCACATGTTCTGCGTCTTTGTGAGGAACGTCCACGAAGGAAAAGTTGTCAAAAATATCGATGCCGCCGATGCTTTTGCCCGGAACTCCGGTTTCGCCGGCGATAGCACCTACGATATCATTAGGACGGATTCTGTCTTTGTTACCAAGGTTGAGGAACAAGCGAGTCATGTTTGCATCACGGGTTCTTTCTTCTCTTGGAGCTCTTCTTTCAAATTCTCTTGGGGCACCTTCTCTGCGGTCTGCAAATCGGTCACCACCTTCTTTTCTGTCACCGAATCTTCCGCCGCGCTCGCCGCCTCTTTCGAAACGGTCACCACGACCTTCGCTTCTGCCAAATCGGTCAGAACCGCTTCTTTCGCCGCGTCCGAAACGATCACCACCACGTCCGCCATCACGGCCTCCGTCTCTTGATCCTTCTCTTCTGGCTCCGTAGGCTTCAATTCCGAAATCCTGCTCTTTCAATTCTTTCACGGTCTCACCCATGGTCATCTTGATCAAGCCCAACGCGATTTGCTCGATGGCCAATCCTTCGGTCAGCATCTGACCGATTGTCGCTTCGAAAAGTTGATTATCTTCTTCAATTGCCAACACTCTATAAACGTCCTTCACCAATTGTGCTTTTTTCAGCTCAACAAGTTCAGTAACTGACGGAGGAGTCATTTTATTGATTGTAGCTTTGGTATAACGCTCCAAGTCTCTGAGTTTCATTGTTTCTCTACGACCTGTGATGAACGTAATCGCAGTACCTGACTTTCCTGCACGGCCAGTCCGGCCGATTCTGTGTACGTAATATTCTTCGTCCAATGGAAGGTCGTAGTTAAATACAGCCTCTACATTGTCCACATCAATACCACGGGCAGCCACGTCTGTTGCTACTAATACAGAGCAAAGTCCCTTACGGAATTTACCCATTACTTTATCTCTTTGTGCCTGAGAAAGGTCACCGTGAAGCGCTTCTGCCAAGATACCTCTAGCTCCCAAGCTTTCAGTCACTTCATCCGTCATCCGCTTGGTGTTACAAAACACTACGCTCAATGCGTAATTGTTGATGTTCATCAAGCGAGTCATCAATTCCATTTTCAAAGAAGGCTTTACTTCGTAGTAAACCTGCTCAATTTTGGAAACTGTCAGCTCGTTTTTAGCGACCTTGATGATTTCCGGGTTTTTCTGATACTTTCTGGTCAAATCTAGGATAGGCTTAGCCATGGTAGCTGAGAAGAAGACAGTCTGTCTTTCTTCCGGCATTTCCTGAAGAATTGCTTCGATATCGTCTCTGAAGCCCATGTCCAACATCTCATCAGCCTCATCAAGAACGATGATTCCGACATTGTCAAGTTTCAAAGTACCTCTGCTCATGTGATCCTGTACACGACCAGGAGTTCCTACCACGATCTGAACGCCTTTTTTCAAGACTCTGATCTGCTTGTCAATGGATTCGCCCCCGTAGATTGCTACAGAATTGATGGATTTGTGATACTTGGCTAGTTTTTGGATTTCGCCTTCTACCTGAACAGCAAGTTCACGGGTCGGGCAAAGGATGATGGCCTGTGGCCTGTTAAAATCCGGATCGACCAAGTCGATAATCGGAATAGCAAACGCTGCGGTTTTACCGGTTCCGGTTTGAGCCTGACCGATCAAATCGCGTCCTTCCAATACGAAAGGGATAGCCTGTGATTGAATTGGGGAAGGGGTTGTATAACCCATCTCTTCCACTGCCCGCAAGATTTCTACTGAAATCCCCAGGTCGGAGAATTGTTTTGTGATTTCCATGAATGTTTACCTTACTTTTTCTTGCCATGTTATCCTAAATCCCAGACAAGCGACAGTAAGGATTCACGGCACGAAAAATAGCTGTGTCAAAATTGACGATGCAAAAGTAGGGTTAATATTTTGGAATTCCAACACCTGCTCCAAAGATTTTAGAATATTCTAAATGAATGGAGGGTTGAAAACGAAATTAATTTGGTTTCAATCGATTTCGGAAGTCTGGAGGCCGACTATCTTCTGTAAAAATCATATTTATAAATTTTTGATTTACTTAAATAATCATCCTGAAATTTGCATTTCAATGATTTTTCGAAGCGCAATCACTTCTGATTTTAATTCTCTGATTTCCTTTGAACCTGCAATCGGAGCATCCTTTTCTTCAGCATCACGACCGATGAAGTAGGTAGCGAAGGTGGCAGTGAAATATCCAAAAATGGTAAATCCAAAAACAGAAATTAAAAAACCTAAGCCGCGACCTTCGGGAGTTACTGGGTTAAACTCGTTTCCTGCCGTTATAACGTGCATGGCTGTCCACCATAGAGACAACCAGTAACTGGTGAATCCTGGTGTTGTGTTTTCAAATGCATACATGCCGGCTGCACCTGTAAACGTGACGATCAAGGTGGTCAACATAACATATCCAAATGCACGTCGCTGCATGGTCTTGCTTAGACTTCGTAAACTTCTGTTGAGTGATGAAACGAGTCGCACAAGCCTAATGCCTCTAAGTCCCCGCAAAATCCTCACAAATCGGAATACTCTAAATATTCGCAAGGCTGGAATAAATAGCGAAACGGTCGTTAGCCAGTTTTTTTTGAGAAAAACGAGTTTTTCTGGAGCAAGAATGATCTTGATCAGGAAATCAATGATGAATAACCCCCAAATACCAAAGCTTATAAATTCAAGTATCTGGTTTATTCCCCAAATCAATTCAACTACCAATAAAACCAACCAAATAAATCCTAAAAAAATCATCGGTCCCTCAAGGATTCCTTCAATGGATCTGAGCAATCTTTTTCTTTCATTAATAATAGCCGGCTTCATAATATTGGTTATAGTACTGTTTTAAAATTCAAAGAGTTTCTATTCAGCGAATTCTAAGCCAGTAAACAGGATTTCAAAATTGTTTCATTTGTATAATTGACTTCAACACTGTCTTCTTGATTTGGATGATTTAAGAAAGGCCTTTGTCAGACTTTACTTTTTAAAAAGGATCATAATACAAAAAGACCTTGTTGAAACCGGTTCAACAAGGTCTTTTCAATTTCATTCTGTTCCCGCTTTTGAGTAACGGGCACCTCAATTTTAGACTTGTAATTTACATAAAAGACTTGTCCTTGCCTGCCTCTTTTGTCATCTCTTCGGCAAGTTCTTTTCCCAAATACCGATCAATCAGACCATGTCCCAAGTACAATAGCGGGGTAAGTAAAATTGCAACTGTGAACTTATAAGTGTAATTGATTATTCCTACGGCGATAATCTGGCTAATGCTCCAGTTACCAAAGACATAAAATGCAATTCCCAAAACCACAAAAGAATCGAAAAACTGGGAGATTAAGGTTGAACCTGTGGCTCTAAGCCAAATCATTCGAGACCCCGTGACAGCCCTGAGTTTTTGAAATACATAAACGTCAATCAACTGTCCTAAAAGAAATGCAGTCAGTGAACCTATGATTATTCCCAATCCTTGGCGGAATATGGTATTGAAGGCATAATTGATGTCAAACCCATCTCCAGTCGGTGTTTGGGAATTGACATCCAGCCAAAAGTCAGCAGGAACCAAAACGGTTACCACGCTGATCACAACAAATACATAAGCAATCAGGACGGCAGTGATAAAACTGATTTTCCGAACGCCTTTTTTCCCAAAGTACTCATTGATAATATCTGTGGTAATAAACACTATCGGCCAAATGACGGCACCAGCGGTAAGATTGAAATCCAGGATGTATTCTCCAAAAATATTCCAGTTGACCGGTTCAAATCCCAGGGTTTTTTCTCCGGAGAAGATTTTCACCCCAATGATTTCTGCCAAAATCGCATTGGTCAAAAAGATCGATCCGAGTATTATAAAAAGATTGGTTTTGCGGCTTTGCTGGATATCATTCATTTGCAGGCAAAATAGAATAGGTTTTTCCTTCCTCACTCAATTCTGATCGACTAAATACAGTTTTTGCTTCCCCGAGCATTTCCTCCAAATTGACATATCTGGAGGAAAAGTGTCCTAAAAGTAAGGATTTCGCCTTCACCAAATTCGCAATTTCCGCAGCCTGTTTGGCAGTGCAGTGAAAAGTGTCTGCCGCCCTTGCTGCATCGGATTCCATAAAAGTGGATTCGTGGTAAAGTAAAGTCGGTGAATTCAGATAGTTTAAAAGTTTTGGCTCAAAACGTGTGTCTGAGCAAAAGGCATAAGTTCTCAAAGCTGCGAGGGGCAAGGTATAATCCTCAAGTTTGTAAAGAATTCCATCCGAATCCTGATAGCTTTTTCCATTTCTCAGGCTCTGAATTGCCGCTAACGGAATCTTCTTTTCCTGGAGTTTTTCCTTGTTAAGACTTCGAAGGCCTTCTTTTTCGCTGATCAGAAAACCTGTGGTTGGAATCCTATGAGTCAGCGGAAAGCTATGAACTGAAAATCTGGGATGGTCAAGCAACAAATTCTGACCGCTTGGAATTGTCTCGATAAAAGCGAGCGGGTAGGAGAGCTTGGTATTACTCCATCGAAATTGTGTGGTGATGATTTCATCCAAACCCTTTGGTCCGAATATCGTCAAAGACTTGGTTCTCTTTGCCAGGTGATAGCTGGACAAAACACCCATCAAGCCCAGGTAATGATCACCGTGAAGGTGGGAAATGAAAATATGGCTGATCCGGGAAGATTTGATTTTGAACTTCCGCATTTGGATTTGCGTGCCTTCACCACAGTCTATCAATAAAAACTCCTGCCCAAATCTAATGACTTGGGCAGTGTGATTTCTTCCATGTACAGGAATGGAAGAGGTGTTTCCTAAAATGGTTACTTCGAAATCTGGAATCAAGCTCCTTCCTCGTCTTCGCCTCCGTCGATTTCGTGCATAAAGATCGCCTCTCCGGCTTCTTCAAGCGTACTGACCAGATTCAGTTTTTTGTCCAGCATGGAGATTTTCAAAAGCTTCATCACGTGATCCTGAACACCAGCAATGACAAATATTCCACCGTTTCGGCCAAATTCTCTGTCTCCAACCAATAGTGCGCTCAATCCGCTTGAATCTACATATTTTACTTGGCTCAAGTCCAATACAATGTTTGCATAACCCTCTGCGTGAATTGTCAACAATTCAGATTTTAATTTTGGAGCAAGCAAGGAGTCAATTTTTTCCTCTAATGGAGCAAAGACTACGTATTGCTCTTTTTTATCGATAGTGTATTTCATGTAAGTATAGTTTTATTCAATGGCTAAATGGAATCTTGCATTGTACCCTGTTAGCTATCTGGGCATCTGTCTGACATTTTTGTCATGCTAGATTTCATAGTTTTTAAAGTTGGCTTTTGTGTCCCAAGTGGGCCAAAATCGCATTTTCAATTCTTGATTCGATATTTTCAGTTTCCGCTTTCACGAACTTTGACCCAGTGATCTTTTCGAAAAGCTCAATATAGCGATCAGAGATGCTTTCTACAATCTCATCCGACATTTCTGGCACAGACTGGCCCTCTTTGCCCTGAAATCCGTTTGCGATCAACCACTGACGGACAAATTCCTTCGACAATTGTTTTTGAGGCAGTCCTTTTTCCTGATTTTCCTGATATCCTTCAGCATAGAAATATCTGGAAGAGTCGGGAGTATGAATTTCGTCAATTAGCAGGATTTCGTCACCAAATTTCCCGAATTCATATTTAGTATCCACCAGAATTAAGCCTTTTTCTCGGGCCATTTCCTGACCTTTTTTGAAAAGCGCTCGGGTGTATTTTTCCAAAATCAGGTAATCTGCCTCGCTTACAATTCCATTTGCCAAAATTGCTTCTCGGGAAATGTCCTCGTCGTGTCCTTCAGACGCTTTGGTAGTCGGGGTGATAATAGGTTCGGGAAACGGATCGTTTTCTCTCAATCCATCCGGCATCGGTACTCCGCAAAGCATTCGCTTGCCCGCACTATATTCCCTGGCGGCGTGACCCGCAAGGTAGCCACGGATGACCATTTCTACTTTGAATGGAACGCAGCGCTTGCCGATGGTTACACTGGGGTCTGGGGTTGAAGTCACCCAGTTTGGTACGATGTCGGAAGTGGCTTTCAGAAATCCGGCTGCAATTTGATTCAGCACCTGGCCCTTGAAAGGAATAGGTTTGGGTAATACTACGTCAAAAGCTGAAATACGGTCAGAGGCGACTACCACCAGCTCCTGATCAAAGATATAGACGTCTCTTACTTTTCCTTTGTAAAAACCCACTTGTCCCGGGAAATTGAAATGGGTTTCCTTGATGGCCTTGCTCATTTGAAAATCGTTTCGGCAAAAATAGAAAAATGACTTTCCTCTGCCTTAGACTTGAGTTTTATTTATTGATTTTATTTCCGTTTTCCCAAAGTTCAGTTTCGATCAATTGGCCTGCTTCATCGAAAAGCTCGCGTTTACCATTAAATCTTCCCTTTGTGTAATTTCTGATTTCCAGTAGGTTGCCGTTTTCTCTGTAGATCTTTACTTCACCTTCTTCCAGTTCGTTAACAAAACGGACCAAATTTGCCAGTTCCTCATTTGGATGAAAATTTTCTTCCTGGATTTTCTGCCCCTGACTGTTGTAAGACACCCGCTGTCTCATTTTTCCATTGGAGTGAAAATAGACTACCGGCCCGGTAGGTACTCCTTTTTGATAGGTAGCTTTCATCCGGATGGTGCCATCATTGAAATATTCGGTCATTTCTCCCTCCGGTGAACCGTTTTTGTATTTTGCCCTGCGCTCGGGTTTTCCGTCAGGATAGTTCAATTCATAAATTCCATTGAGTTCTCCGGCTCGAAATTCCCTTTGGGCTTTAACAGATCCATCCGGAAAATATTGGATCTCTTTCCCGTCTACCACCCCTCGGGCATAATTTGCGCTGAAAACCAACTGCCCATTTTCATCATATTCTTCATAGGGGCCGTTATACTGACCGGCTTGGAAATTGATTTTGGTTTTGGGTTTGCCATCAGGGAAAAATGCCTCAGAAAGTCCTTCCGGTTTGTTGTTTTTAAAAGTGGTTTGATCTCGGATTTTTCCGTCTTCGTAGTATGAAGTTACTTTTCCCTCGAGTTGATTATTGACGAAACTGGATTCCTGACTTAGTCCTCCTCCGGGAAAGTAGCTCAAAGCCTTTCCTTCCCTTAGGTTGTTCCGGAACTCCACAATCCGAAGCGTATCTCCTGACTCGGGATCAAGATCATAGAAAAGCCCGTTCTTTTGGTCATTTTTGAGGTTTCCGATAAGTATCAATTTTCCGTTTGGATCAAAAAGCCGGACTTCGCCTTCTGCTTTTCCGTTGATTTTGGTCAGGATTTCCTTGATATGAAGCGAGTCTTCATCATAATAAGTCCGGAGGGTATCCTGAGCATTGCCTATAGCCCAAAAAGCCAGACTTAAGAATGGTGTCAAAAACAAAACTTTTACTGAAAATCGGTTCATTATTTAATGGAAATCGAAAGGTGATGGATCAGTAATTCGATCCTAGGGATATTCACTTCCCGGAAAATTAACGGTGAAGGAATTCAATTTGACTATTTTTGGGCAAATTTTCTATTTCTGCCGAAAGAACACTTTGCAATCCTTTGGCTAATTCGTTGATTATGAGATTAAAATTGAACTATTTTCTGGTTGTTCTGGTCGCTTTTTCATCCTGTGCCGAAAAGGAAGGAACCTTTAAAACCTACGAGGGTGAAATATTTGGGACCTATTACCGAATTCAGGTTTCCGAAATTGAAAAGGATCTTCAGGCTGAGTTTGATTCAGTTTTTGCTTTGATCAATGCGGCTTCCAATTCATACGTACAGGATTCTGAAGTTTCACATTTCAACCAAACTGGACAACTTCCAAATCCCTCTTTTACCTTCAAAGACATGATGGATTCGGCAGCCAAGTATCACCGAATGTCTGACGGGTATTTTGAACCGACACTTTATCCATTGCTCAAGTCTTGGGGCTTTTCATTTGAGCAGAGAGAGGAAATGGATTCTGCGAAAGTGGCTGATTTGGTGGGATTGATTGGTTTTGAGCAAATGATTTTGAAAACCGATTCGGGCTATTTTGCTGTCAAACCGGGAGTGATGCTGGATATTACCGGATTGGGCGAAGGCTATGCCATTGACAAATTGGTGGAAGTGGTGGAGAATAATGGGATTGACGACTACATGGTGGAGATCGGCGGAGAGATGAAAGCCAAGGGCATGAATTCAAGAAATACTTTTTGGACCATCGGAATTGAAGATCCTGCCCAAGCGGAAATGGGTGTGACTAGTACCATGCTGACCAAAGTCGAACTGGACAATCGCTCCATTAGCAGTTCGGGCAATTACCGGAAGTTTTACATCGATGAATCAGGAAATCGGAGAGCGCACATTTTGGATCCAAAAACCGGTTTCCCTGTAAGCCATTCTATGGTTTCTGTTTCAGTTTTGGCGCCATCAGCAACTCAGGCAGACGCTTTGGCCACAGCCTTTATGGCCATGGGGCCAGAAAAAGCCAAAATCCTTGCGGAAAGTCTTACCGGAGTCGAAGCGATGTTTGTGATCGGAGGAAAGGCAAAGTTGGAGATGGAATTTACTTCGGGGTTTCCAAAGCCGGAGAGTAGCGAACAGTAGGCAGTCTCAGTTGGCAGTTCCCATTCTCAGATGGTAATCTCTATTATTATGTGCGAATCTGCGGGATCATTTCACCAAATTCATAAAAAAAACCGCAACTACTGACTAGCTGCGGTTTTTTTGAATTTATTGTCTAGTCCTAAAATAAGTTGACACCAAATCGACTTATTATGGAAAAAGAGGAATTGCCTTATGATAAGGGTAAAAAACGCAGCCAGAAGGATTACACTTTAGGCTTTAAATTGGGCTTGGTTACTCGGATAGAAAAAGGCGAGATGACTTATAAGCAGGCGCAGCGGATCTATGGGATTCAAGGGAGGTCCACTGTTTTGGTCTGGTTGCGGAAACATGGTAGCTTAGATTGGTCCAAACCTACCAGATTAGCTATGAGTCCTTCAAAATCAGAAGAAACTCCTGCCCAGAAGATCAAGCGATTGGAGCGGGAGTTAGAAGATGAACGGTTAAAGAATCTGATTCTCAATAAAATGATTGATTTATCTGACCAGCAGTATGGCACTGCTATCAGAAAAAAGTTTTCTCCCAAACCATCTGGCGCCTCAAGCAAGAAAAACAAATAAGTGTTTCTAGCGCTTGCAGGGTGTTTGGGATAAGTCGTCAGGCATTATATCAGGGGAAAGCCAGATCCTTCAAACGGCAGGATGAGCTGGATAGGATCAAGCCTCTTATTGTGGAAAAGCGGATGAAGATGCCCCGTTTGGGAACAAGAAAACTCTACCACCTGCTTTCAAGTCAGTTTAAAACTCTAGGAGTGAAACTGGGCAGAGATGGGCTATTTAGCTATCTGAGAGAAGAAAAAATGCTGATTAAACCATTAAAGAGCTATACCAAAACCACCGATTCAAAGCATTGGCTGAAAAAGCATCCCAATTTGTTAAAAGACCTGGTTCCATCCCGGATAGAAGAGGTGTTCGTAAGCGACATTACCTATGTCAGGACTCAGGAACGAACCCATTACCTGAGCCTGGTTACCGATGCCTTCAGCAGAAAAATAATGGGCTATCGGCTCAGTGATGACATGAGTGCAGAAAATGTAGTCAAAGCACTTCAGATGGCCATAAAAACCAGAAAAACTGACTGGCCGCTTATTCATCATTCTGATAGGGGAATCCAATATTGTTCAGGAATATACCAAAGCCAGTTGAGGGAGGCCCAGATACAGACTTCCATGACAGATGGATATGATTGCTACCAAAATGCGTTGGCTGAACGAATGAATGGAATCCTTAAACAAGAATTCTTAATTGAAACCTGCTCCAATAGAAAAGAATTACAAAACCTAATCCAGGAATCCATCCAAATATTCAATACAGAAAGACCTCATTTAAGTCTTAATATGAAAACCCCAAATCATATCCATCAAAAAACCGAGGAAGAAAATCTCCCTCGGCCAATTTTACTATCTTAAACCTGTCAACTTATTTTAGGACGGGTCAAAAATTACAATTATTAATCTATTCTGGCTTCTAAGATACTTGAACCTCTGCCATCTTTTGGGTTGAAAGTGCCTTTAACAACACCATGGCCTTTTGCACCGATAAATTTGCCATTTCCGCCAATAACCTCTACTTCCGCCTCAAACTGGGTTAAAGTTTCAGAAATTGGAGTGGTCACATTTTTGATATTTTTAAACCAGATCGCATTTCCTTTTCCGTCAGTGGTCAAAGAACTGACTTCATCAGGAATTCCTGTGAGATTCAAACTTGCAAGTTCAGCTGAAAAGAATTGAGCAACGGGGGCATCAACAGTAATTAAATTACCGAATTCGAAATCAACGATTGCCAGCTGATTAAAGTACGAGGTGGATTTACCCATTCGGTTTGCCACTCCCTGACCTGTTCCAGGGAAGAACGCCACGCCAGATGGGTTATCACCATCATAATCGACTTGAAAAAGCTGATTATTGAATTTTTCGGAATAATTATATTCTCCGCTTTTTCTCAAATTCTCCCCTCCGGAAACTACCTCTGTTGAATTCTCGCCTGATTTTGAAAGACCATTTTCATTTGGCACTTCTAGATCTGAAACACAAGAGGACAAAATAATCGCACTAATCAGGCTCAAGCCTGACCATTTCATGGAATTCTTTTTCATTGAATTATTGGGTTAGGGTGATAGTATAATATTAATAACACTTGGACTAAATACATTAATAATTGTTTGGGTGAATGTAGTTCATTTTCAATAAACAATCTATTATTTGCATTTCATACCAATAAAAATGCCAAAAATATTATCCAACGATAAAAAAGTTCGCAGAAGAAGCTTTTTCTCTAATTTTCTTAGCTTTTTGATACTCAGGCGAATTGTACCATTCCAAGGCAATTTCTTTATTAGGAAATTCCAATAAAACCAAACGGTCATGTTTCCATTCGCCTTCCATTACTTGTACCGGATTTCCACGAATCACAAACTTACCACCATAGGCTTCCACACTGGCGGGTGTTAATTTTTTGTATTCTTCGTATAATGAAGCATCTTGAATATTCACTTCTACTAAAACAAATGCGGGCATAAGGTTAATTTTTAGATTGACCTAAGTTGTTCAAAACTTCCAATATGGCAAATAGCGATATCCAAATTCTTCAATTCGGTACAGGAAACTTCTTAAGAGCTTTTCTGGGATCCATGGTCCAAGACTTAAATGAAAATGGCAATCCACTGAATATCTGTGTAATACAATCCACTTCAGGTAGCACAATTGATAGACTTTCCTCTCAAAATTATAAATATCATCTGCTGGAGGCTGGCTTTAAAGATGGACAGAAAGTCGAATCTATCAGAGAAATTTCCTGTGTAAAGGAAGGCTTAAAACTGCCTGAAGATGTTGAAAAGTTCTTCTTCTTCAGCGGTTCTCCGAGCGTAAAATGGGTCGTTTCCAATGTCACGGAGGCAGGAATGGTTTGGAAAAATGAAGGCCCAATCGAGAAATTTGCGGAATCCTTTCCGGGGAGATTGACTCAGTGGCTTTATAAAAGATTTCAAATAATCCCTGAGTCCGAGACGGTAATTTTACCCTGTGAACTATTACCAAATAACGGGGATCTTTTAAAAGGCTTTGTACTGGATCATGCTAAATCCTGGGCGCTTTCGTCTGACTTTGTATCATGGATAAATGATAAAGTTATTTTTCTTAATTCATTGGTAGACAGAATTGTACCTGGTTTTCCTTCACATCTAGATTTAAAGCTGAAAGAATCGGATCCATTTTTGGTTCAGGCCGAACCTTATTCCCTTTGGGCGATTGAAGGTCCCGAATCTTCCCGGGCAGATCTTCCTTTTTTGAACAGCAAATCAGAGGTGATTTTGGCTAAGGATATTTCTGGATATGCTCTAAGAAAAGTCAGAATTCTCAATGCTTCCCATACGGCAATGACCGGGAATGGGCTTTTAAATCGGATCGAAACTGTAGGAGAATGGATTTCGGCTCCTGAAAGAGCGAATTTCCTGAAATCCATGATAGCAGAAGAAATCATTCCTACCATGTACTTAAATCCGGTTGAATTGGCAAAATACTCGGAAGAGGTTCTTGACCGGTTTAAAAATCCTTTTGTGTCCCACAAACTGAGCGATATTTCTCTCAACAGTATTGCGAAGATCAAAAGCCGTCTACTCCCTATCATTGCAGATTTTAATACAAAAAAGGGACATTTTCCGACTAAACTGAGCTCTTGTCTGATTTCCATGCTTCTGTTTTATCTCAGAAATCCGGAGAAAATCAGGGACGGCCAGGAAGTTAAAACATGGTTTGAAAATAATACAAAAAATCAAAGTGAACTGGAAAACCTCAAACTTGCCCTGTCTGAATGGTTGCAATTGGATTGGAATCAGGAATTCGAATCAGCTTACAATAACTTAATCTAATAAACTATAAATCAATAGGTTATTCAAACCCTAATCCGGCCGCATACCTTGTCTTTGCATAGGAAATTCTGAGTTTTGAGGCAAGCTCATTGAGCGTAAGCCTGGAATCAAAAACTGAAACTTCCCTTGCATTGACAAGGAAAAGGCTTGATTCACCCATTTGAAATCTTCGCATTTCTCCGGTCAGCAAGGCCTGAAGACTTTTGACATTTTCGGTAAATGTGACGAGTTGTTGATTGACAATGGACCAATTATTCAATTCGGATTCAAGCTTAGTGCGAAGCTGGATTTCCTTTAGATCCCGGGAATTCTGCTTAAAATCTATTTTAGCCTTCGCCAATCCCACAGCTCCCCGAGATTTTCTCCAAAGCAAAGGAGTGTACACGGACAAACCCCATTTGTAATTGTTTTCATAAAATTGAGACTCATCAAATTGGGAATAGTTTTCTGCCAGAAAATTATACTTCAACTTAACTGTCGGAATAATCTGTTGGCCTTTTAGCCTTCTTTCCACATCCAAACTGGCTAATTCAAAATCAGTCAAGAGCAACTCAGGATGATTGGTGACAGCCGTTCGCAACTCTTCAAAATCAGGATTTAAGGCAAATTCGTCAAATAAACCTTCCGGAACGATTCCATTATCAAGGAGCATCGGATTTCCACTTTCATCCCACAGATAGGTATTCAGTTCCTGAGTGGTGGCAAAATAGGTATTCTCCGCAGTCTGAAGCCGATATTGCCTGTTGAGTAATTGGGAAAAAGCTTCTACTGTATCTATTGCAGCGAAATCACCCTGCTCGAAACTTGTCTTTACGGAATTGAATCGGAACAAGGCAAGCTCTACTCCTTCCTTCAGAACATTGAGATTTTCATAGGCCAAAGCCCATCGCCAGTACATATCCGTTGCTCCAAGATTTAACTCGTTTAATAATCTTGTCCGCTCCACTTCGCTGGACTGCTGGTAGATTTGAGCTTGTCTCAAAGCAGCCCTTCTTTCATCCAAAATAAGTCCCTGACCCAAATTGACAGAAGCTCCTGCAGAAAGCAGCCCACCTGAAGGAACCGTAGATTCAGGATTGAGATAGTAGCCTGAATTCTGTTCAAAAGCTCCGTTGAGTTCAACTCCCATCCAGGTAGGAATGCTGACACCAGCCTCCCGCTTATCATAATAGGTAGTTTCTTTGTAGTCCTTTTTGTCCAGATTTCCATAGATCAAAGGATCGAAGCCACCCCGGGCTTGCCGAACTTCCATTTGTCCCATCCTCAGATTAAGATCTGCCTGTGCAGACACCGGATGATAAAGCCTTACCCACTCCATGTATTCCTCATAGCTGAGTCGGAGTGTGTCCTGAGCTTTCGCAGAAATGGACAAGGCAACCATCAAGAAAAAAAGCGTCAGTTTCTTCATTTTTTGGATGATACAGCTTGATCTTTCTGTTCTCTGGTATAATAATCTGCCGGGAAGCCGTTGAGCTGACGCCAGATTTCATACCATACCGGCACATCATTGAGGATCGCAATACCATCGGCTCCAGATCCCATGCGTAGCAATTCAGGCCAGGCTTCCTCTTCAGGATCTTCGATTACCAATACTCGGTATTGATTATTTGGACCTGCAAACTGGTCTATAGCCACAACTACTCCACCAAAAGTACCATTGGAAATTTGAGGCCATCCGGAAAAAACGATGGCAGGCCAGCCGTCAAAAATAAACCGGACTTTATTTCCCACTTTGATCAATGGCAAATCCACTGGCTGGACATACATCTCCACCGCTAAATCGGCATTGGCCGGTACGATATTCACGATTTGATCTCCTTCTTTGATTGTCTCTCCAATCCCTACTTGAACGGCTTTGGCGATATAGCCATCCTGAGGAGCCAAAATATGTCGGTAACCAGTTCTTCGCTCATAATTTGAATATTGGTTTTCGAGCTTGGTAGTGCTAGCCTCAGCATCAAATTGGGAAGACATCGCCGTGTACATGTCCGATTCCGCTTTTGCAAGTTTGTCTTTGAAATCATTGTCAATGGCATCCAAATCAATTCTTGCGGTAATAAGCTCATTCTTGCTGCTCAGGTATTTGTTTTCAGAAGAAATTAATTTTGCTTGAACCTCCTGAAATTTCAACTTTCGGGTTTCAAGATCTGTAAGCGATCTCAATCCTTCTTCGAATAAATTCTCAGATCGCTCCAACTGGTATTTACCGATGTCAAAATTCACCTTAGCCTGGACCAACTCGATACTGTCAGACTGGACTTTTAGCTCTGCCATTCGGAGTTTGTTTTCCGCTTGTTGGAGTCGGAGGATATTATTCTTTTGAAGTGCGTCAATTTGGTCCTTGAGGGCACCAACTTTATCACCGTAAGACTGGGCAGAAAGAGCCTTGGCATCTACCTGCATTTGGGTTCGGGGCAAAAGAAGAGAATCAAAGTATTCGTCTTTCACCTCAGAAATCCTCAATATGGTGTCTCCTTTAGCCACAAAATCACCTTCAGCCACATACCAAGCTTCGATTCTACCTGCTAAAATGGAATGAATAGTCTGGGGTCTTTGATCGGGCCGCAGTGCTGTGACATACCCTTTGGATCTGATATTCTGGGTCCATGGAAGGAAAAGCATTATAAATGCTGCAATCAATAATCCTGTAAGAAGTCGTACCCTTCGTTGACTTTCCTTTAGCGGAAGCGTCATCACCAAGCTTTTGGATCCGCTGAATGGAACCCTATCCAGAATTTTGTTAGATGAAATATTTAACATAGACTTAACTATTTAATTTTTTGAATTCAGAGAAACTACCTTGAAATGTAATTTCCCCTCATTCATCAGGATCACTTCATCTGCCTTACTTAGAATTGCCTCGTCATAAGCAATCATCATCAATGTCCAGTTTCCTTTAAA
>DATIAI010000297.1:0-15873 GCA_035458065.1 Algoriphagus sp.
GGGGCAGAATACTATGGCGATTACCATGAGGAGACTGTTTTTGCCCAGACCGAAAAAATTTACGATACCTGCCTGAGCATTCTGGATAAATCCGAAAAAGAAAATATTCCGGCTCAGCAGGCTGCTATCGAGGCTGCAAAAGCACGAATTGAATCCATCGGAAGGATCAAACTTCCATTCTAAAATCAATCCGAAATTTATATAAAACCACCGGAAGCTAGCTTTCGGTGGTTTTTTTGTCCTAATCCGGATGGCTATACCCCGTCCAAATTCCCTATATTTACGGCTCTTTTACAACCTATATGCTAAACAGAAGAATCCTCAGAGTCAAGGCATTTCAGAATCTATATGCCTATGAACAATGCAAAGGATCTAATCTCAATATTGCCAAAGACTTCATACGGGAGTCTTTTTTACCGGATCTCAACAGTATGGAGGTGCAGGACAAGCCTGCATTGACACGGGATGCCGAGGAGGCTGTCAAGCTTTTTGATCAAAACCTGGAAAATCAAAGTTTGCTGAAATCATCCGATGCCAAGCCAAAAATAAAGCAGGTTGTCCTCCAGGCACTGAAGCAATATCATTCCGCCAATGAAAAAGACCATCAGTTTATGCTGAAAAACATGGTCACTTCTGCAGAACGGATTCCACAACTTTATTTGTTGGCAATTGAGTTGCTTCAGGCATTTGCCAAGCACGTGGAAAAAGAGATAGAGAAAAAGAAAAAACTTGCCGGAGACAGTCCAATTGCATTTTCCAATGAGCTGAACCTGGTAAACAATCAGGTTTTGAAAAGCATTCGTGAATCCCAAAAGTACCAAGCGGCCCTTGCCAGAAACAATGTCAACCTGGACGATATCGAACTTGAGATTAAAGAATGGTTTAGAGACTACATCAAGATTTCTGAGCCTTATCAGGAATATTTGAAAATTGCCGAGCCTACAATCGAGCAGGATTATGAAGCGGCAGATGAGCTGTTGAAAAAAGTGATTTTCAAAAATGAAGTCATCCTCAACTTCTTTTCGGAAAAGGATCTGAACTGGACTGAAAACAAATCGGTTGTTAGAAGCCTGGCTTCCAAAGTCTTGAAAAATGCATCTGGATCAGAAGACTCCGAGGGAGATCAAATGCCGGAGATTGCCATGAACTGGGACGAGGATAAAGAGTTTTTTCAAAATATCTTTAACTTCACCATCGAAAACGATGCAATGAGTAAAGCCCTGATTGCTCAGAAAACCAAAAACTGGGATATTGAAAGACTGGCATTTACGGATAAAATCATCATATCAATGGCCATCGCAGAGATGAAACATTTCCCAAGTATCCCGGTGAAAGTAAGCATCAACGAGTACATTGACATATCCAAAACATACAGTACACCAAAGAGTAAACAATTTGTGAACGGGTTACTCGATGTTTTGGCAAAAGAACTAACCGACAGCGGCCAAATTCGTAAGAGTGGTCGAGGACTTTTGGACAATAAATAAGAAAACTATGAGCAAGAGCACAAATACACTATTGGCATTTGCAGTCGGCGCTGGAGTTGGCGCGGCATTAGGCATTTTGTTTGCCCCTGACACGGGAGCAAACACCCGCGACAAACTTTCTTTCAAGCTTTCCAAATACAAAAAAGAATTGGAAGAGCTGATCGGAGACCTAGTAGACGGAAAAGAACTTCACCTTAACGAAGCAAAAACTGAAGGAAAGCGGGTAATTTCCGAAGCAAAAAACAAAGCAGAAAACCTGCTGAATGATGTCAATAAATTAATCGATCAAATTAACCAAGGTAATAACTGATATGAAATCGAGCATGTTTCAGGCATCACACTGCGAGATGGTTATCAACCATGCGAGATTCCATATCACCTCTTTAAATCAAATTATAAACATATGAAAATCAAATTGCTTAGCGCATTCGCACTGGCTTTGGTTTTGGCCAGCTCCTGTGCACCAAAGGACGATCAGGCGGCTAAAATCCAAGCTTTAGAGGACAAAATCGCCCAACTTGAAAACAGCAATACTGCTGTAACCCCTGTAAATGCCCAATCTGCAACACCAGCGGATCCGAGCACTTTGGGCCAATTCCAATTCTCCGAAATGGAATATGACTTCGGTACAATCAATGAAGGTCAGGTTGTCGAGCACCTTTTCAACTTCACCAACAACGGTCAGGCACCCTTGGTGATTTCCAACATTACAGCATCTTGTGGATGCACAAGTCCTGATTGGACCAAAACTCCTGTAAATCCAGGCGAATCAGGGTTTGTAAAAGTTGTCTTCAACTCAGCTGCAAAATCCGGTTCTCAGGCCCCAACCGTTACCATTCAAGCAAATACCAACCCTACTGTGACCCGATTGAGAATGAAAGGTTCAGTGACTCCAAAATTGGCCGGTGCTGAAGCTCCTGCCGGTCCTTTGAAACGATAATCATGATCAATACAGTATTAGCACAAGCCGCCGCTGGTGGTGGAGGTATTCTTGGACAGGTATTTTTGTTTGGTTCGATCATTTTGATCATGTATTTCTTCATGATCCGACCACAGCAGAAAAAGCAAAAAGACACCAAGAAATTCATTGAAGAAATAAAAAAAGGAGATGATGTGGTGACGATCGGTGGACTTCATGGAAAAGTTTACAGCGTGGACGGTGATACCGTTATGTTGGAGCTTGACCGTGGCCTAAAAGTAAAAGTTGAAAAATCTGCTATCTCACTCGATTTCTCAAAAAAGTCTACCCCAACAAAATAAATTGAACTTTGCCGGAAACTAAAAAATCCTCCGGAAGGATTTCTTCCAAAAGACTCTCTAATCTGAAAGTGGTAGTCCTCTGCATTGCGGCGGCTACCACTTTTTGGATTTTAAATGCCCTCAACAAGGACAATTACACAACTATTGTCGATTATCCGATCCTATGGGAGTTTAATCAGGAAAAGTACATGGCTGTCGAGCCTCTTCCTGTAAGTGTCCCAATCCAGATTTCAGGTAATGGCTGGGATCTCCTGAGAAAGTATTTCAAGCTTAACGAGCCCCCTTTTATCATCAATCTCGCAGAGCCCTCTTCCAAAAACTACATTCTCACCTCGGATCTGAAAAGACCTTTGGGTGATTTTATTACCCCGACTACTTTAATCGGGCTACTCGAGGATTCGATCCAATTCAGAATTGACCAAATCGAATCCCGAAAATTGAATCCCGTTTTGGATACAACTAGTTTCAAAATGGCAAGAAATGCAGAAATCGGAGGAGAAATCACTTTCAACCCAAGCCAGGTCACTCTCACCGGCCCCTCCTCACTTCTTGACACATTTGATGGAGAATTTTTGATTTCTCTGGATGAAAACCGGATTGGTGAAAATTTCACAAAAACGGTTCCGATTGAGATAGAGAAAAATCTGGCCGAATTTATTAGCCTGGAAGAAGAATCAATTGAAGTGAGCTTTGAGGTAACCCAATTTTTGGAAGGGAACAAACGCCTGAAAGTAAAAAAACTAAATTTCCCCAAGTCAGTTTCTCTTGAAAACGAAGAAATTACCCCTTTGATCACCTACTTGGTTGACGGAAGTAAAGTCACCGAGTTGAAAGATGTGGAATTTGATGCGATTTTGGACTATTCTAAAAGAAATCGGGAGGATAGTACAATCACAATTGTGGTCAGGCCATCTCCAAATTACATCAAGGAAATAAAAGTCGATCCGCCCTTTGTCAAACTGAAGTATGAATAATTCAAAACCTCTTTGGGTAGGGATTACAGGAGGAATTGGGTCGGGAAAATCCACTGTTTGCAAAGTCTTTCAGATATTGGGGATTCCAGTTTACGCCTCAGACGACCGGGCCAAATGGCTCATGGCAAATGATCAGGAACTGAAATCTCAAATCAAGTCCGCTTTTGGGACAGAAAGCTATCTCACTGACGGAGCAGTTAACCGGACTTTTTTGGCTGAAAAGGTTTTTTCTGATCCTGATAAAGTAAAAAAAATCAATTCCCTGGTTCACCCGGTAGTTGGAAGAGACTTTCGGGATTGGGCGGACCATCAAAAAAGTCCCTATGTCCTCAAGGAAGCAGCATTACTTTTTGAAACCGGAGCTGCCAAAGAACTTGACAAAGTCATCAATGTAAGTTCTCCACTAAAAATCAGAGTGGCCCGTGTGAAGATGCGTGATCCCCATCGCCAGGAAGAGCAGATCAATCAGATCATAAACCAGCAGCTTCCGGATGAAGAAAAAAATGAACGGGCAGATTTCGTGATCAAAAACACTGAAAACAAGCTGCTAATCCCTCAAATTTTGGAGATTCACAAAAAGCTTTGCGAAGGATTTGCCTGATTTTTTTTCGGAGCATCCTTGGTTTCATCCAGGAGTTCATGTCATTCAGCATTATTTTAACCTGATAATCTTTAATCTATGAAGGTTTACAATACCAAAGATTGGGCGCAGTTTGTCTTTTTGATCTCTAAATCCGATACGCTGTTTAAGCTGGCTCCAATGATAATTTTTATCCTGCTTTATTCGGTGGGGGTAGCATATCTGGAAATCCACCATTACCGAGTGACCTCGGACAGCTGGGTCAGAAATCTTCCCCAGATGCACAGTTTACTCAGTTTTGTGATTTCCATGTTACTAGTTTTTAGGACCAATACTGCCTACGACCGTTGGTGGGAAGGGAGGAAACTTTGGGGTCAGCTGGTCAATACCAGCAGGAACCTAGCAATCAAGATCTCGGGAATGCTCGATCCCAAAGAAGAGGAGGCCAGGACTTTTTTTCGTCGGGCTATTCCCATCTACGCTTTTACCCTGAAAGACCACCTCCAATCCAAAGTGACCGAATACAGCCTTCACGATGGCGAAATCGAGGGCTTGCCAACCAAATTGGACGGACAAATCCATGCTCCAAACCAGATTGCCAAAGGGCTTTTTTCCAGGATCAACCAACTCTACATCTCCAGAAAAATAACCGGAGACCAATTGATAGTCCTTAACGGTGAAATTTCCGCGCTTACAGATATCTGCGGAGCCTGCGAGCGGATCAAAAACACCCCGATTCCCTACAGCTACAGCTCTTTTATCAAAAAATTCATCATGCTGTACACCCTAACACTTCCCATCGGGTATGCTTACATGTTGGGTTATTTTGCTGCGCCAATTGTGGCTTTTGTATTTTATGTGTTGGCAAGTTTGGAGCTGATAGCCGAGGAAATCGAGGAACCTTTCGGAGAAGACGAAAACGACCTGCCCATGGAAAAAATGGCTGAAAATATCCATCGGCATGTTGGTGAAATCCTGATGTAAAACAGCTGCCAAGTCCGCCTATTTCTAACAATTCTCCGATTCCACACTTTCCGGATACAAAAAAAGGAACCCCAATCGAGATTCCTTTTTTTAATACAATAAACCCTAAAATTAATTTTCTATCTGTCGATTGATCCTAGGACCTTTTTCATAAAGGCATTCCCGGCATCTTTTTCTGACATTCCATCGGCAATCATCCCGTGAACTTCCAATGCTCCGCAGAGATTTGAGATCAATTCTCCGATCACATCGAGTTCAGATTCTTTGAGAGCAGGCGCCTCTGAGATATTTTCCAAAACGGCCAAAGTCGTCTCGATCTGCTCAGGGGTACAGGTCCGCTGGATGGTTTTAATTACCGGCAACTTCATGGATAAGTGCTTTTAGTTGGTCTTCCTTATTGGTCTGGATCTGGCTGAGCAATGATCCTCCTTTGAAAGCTGCGAAAGTCGGCAAGTTATTTACCTGAGCCAGCTTTCTGGAATTGGGAAACTTCTCGGCATCCACCAATACAAAAACCGCATTGGAGTTTTCCCCCGCCAGTCTTTTAAACTTGGGCTTCATAATGCGGCAGTTGCCACACCAGCCTGCAGAGTATTGCACCACGACTTGGTCATTCTTTGCCACCAGCTCATGCAGCGTATCTTCGGTCAGTTCGATCATGGTTAATTGTTGGACAGGTAGTTGGCGACGCCTTCGTTAGTGGCCTGCATGGCAGCTTTTCCTTCCTCCCAGTTGGCAGGACATACTTCTCCGAATTTCTCCACGTGAAGCTGTGCATCGATTAGTCTCAGGTATTCATCGATATTTCTTCCCAAAGGGAAATCATTCACCGATTCATGTCTTACGATGCCTTCTTTGTCGATCAGAAAAGTACCTCTGTAAGCGATAGGCGCTCCCGCGAAAGACCAGGTACGGGTCTCAGCATCGAAGGAATATTCTCCACCCAATACGCCGTAGTTTAAGGAGATTGTCTTAGCAACGTCCGCCAGAATAGTATAGGTAACACCTTCGATTCCGCCGTTGTCTTTGGCAGTCATCAACCACGCGAGGTGAGTTTCTTCGGTATCGGTAGAGCAGCCGATCACCACAGTATCCCTTTTCTCAAATTCAGCCAATTTGGCCTGGAAAGCATGAAGTTCTGTTGGGCAAACAAAAGTAAAATCCTTTGGATAGAAGAAAAGGATCACATGCTTCTGACCCAAGTACTGCGCCAAGCTGAAGTTTTCGACGATCTCTTCTCCATTGATAACTGCTCCTACTGAAAATGCTGGAGCCTTTTTTCCGACTAATGCCATGATTCTTTGATTTGTTGAAAATTTGACAACCCAAAGCTAGCCTTGGAATCAGAATTAAAAAAAATCGACAGCTTCATTAGAGATTTTGAAAATGAACCCAAACCAAAGAAAATTCTAAGTGTCATTTATTTTTCAAACAAAAACACAAGTTTTGGTCCTCAAAAAGACGATAACGAAATCGCAATAAACTGCTGGCCGAAGAAAAAAATATTATTGATTTAATCTATGGGGAATTTTGAAAAGGTAATTCAACGCATTTAAAACAAAAAAACCGCCCGAAGTTTCGGACGGCTTACCTTAGATGTGGTCAAAGCCCAAATACCGGTGCAGTACTTTGGGCATCCGGATTCCCTCAGGGGTTTGATTGTTTTCAAGGATTGCAGCGACGATCCTAGGCAAAGCCAAGGCGCTCCCATTCAATGAATGTGCAAGTTGGGTCTTTTTATCCTCTCCCTTAAACCGCAGCTTAAGTCGATTGGTCTGGTACGTTTCAAAGTTGGAGACAGAACTTACCTCCAGCCAACGTTCCTGTGCCGCTGAGTACACTTCCATATCATAGGTGAGGGCTGAGGTGAAGCCCATATCTCCTCCACAAAGTCGCAGAACCCGATAAGGCAATTCCAACTTTTGCAACAGTCCCTGAACATATCCACTCATGCTCTCAAGTGTTTCATAGGATTTGTCAGGATGAGTGATTTGGACTACTTCTACTTTGTCAAACTGATGCAGTCTGTTTAGTCCCCTCACATGTGCTCCCCAACTTCCCGCTTCTCTTCTAAAACATGGCGTATAGCCGACGTTTTTGATCGGAAGGCTTTCTTCCGAAACAATGACATCCCGGTACAGGTTGGTGATCGGAACCTCTGCGGTGGGAATCAGATACAACTGATCCGCTGTCGCAAAATACATTTGGCCTTCCTTGTCGGGAAGTTGACCTGTCCCGTAGCCCGAGTCTTCATTGACCAGGATAGGGGGCTGGATTTCGGTATAGCCTTCGGCCAAAGCTTCATCAAGAAAGAAGTTAATCAACGCTCTTTGGAGCCGGGCACCTTTTCCTTTGTAGACTGGAAAACCTGCTCCGGTGATTTTCACTCCCAGGTCAAAATCGATGATATCGTACTTTTTGATCAGTTCCCAATGGGGAAGTTTTCCTTCAAATAGTGTTGGAATCACACCATTTTCCAAGACTACTTCATTGTCCTCTGGGGTTTTACCTGCAGGTACAGAAGTGTGGGGGACATTTGGAATGGTATAAAGCAACCTCTTCAGCTCTTCTTCGGTATTGGAAAAAAGTTCCTCCAGGTCTTTGATCTGCTCTTTGATTTGAGTGGTTCGTTCACGGATTAGCACCGCTTCCTCTGCGCGACCTTCTTTCATCAGCTGCCCGATTTGCTTGGAAATGGTATTTGCCTCCGCCTGAATCTGATCCCGCTGAGTCTGGGTCGACTTCCTCAAATCATCCAAAACAATGACCTGATCGAGAAGGGAAGATGCGTTGGAAATATTTCTCTTTTGCAGACCGGCAAGCACACCGGCATAATTTTCCCGGATTTGATTAACTAAAAGCATGAAGTATTCTTGATTTTGGGCCCAAAGATAAGGACTTATCGGACAAAGACAGTTTTGGTGACGGTTGAGAATGGTCCTTCCAGTTCCTTACCATCCTTCCGCAGCAGTTTCACATTGACTTGATAATCTCCTTTTGGCAAATTGGTCAGCCGGATCGGAGCCATGTGGTCAATTTCATAGGAGTAATCATTCACCTTGATGGACACTTTAAGTCCATCCAATTTCATATCTCCACCCAAAACCAAAAAGTCAATGATTAATTCCTCGCCCAATGGAATAATCTGGGCATTTCTCGGGAAATTCAAGGCCAAATAGGGTTCAGCTGAATACGGAAATGGTCTGGAATCACCCACAATAAAATCCCGGTCCACATAATTTCCAAAACTTTTCAGAACATGTCCTTCCTCATCTACTAAAAAACCTACCACACGATAGGTCCCGACTGTAAGTTCTTTTTGGAAAATGGGGGAATAAAAACCAACCGGATCACCACCATTTAGGATTAGGAAAAGTCGGGGATTTTCCGCTACACCCAGTTCAAAGGGGAAATTCTTGATATTGAACTCAAAAGGGACCTTACCTGGACGAAAAACCTGATTTCCAAGAGGAGTATATAATTCAAGAATTGCATCGGGGAAAGAAGAGGAATCTTCGTATTGATAAAATGTGACTTTTGGAAGTGCTGAATTTGAGGAAAGGGAATCCTGTGATTGATCCACAGCAGATTCATTTATCTTTCGCCTATCTTCAGAACAGGACACTAAAAACAAACCAAACAAAATTGGGAGTAGGAGGATTTTCTTCATAGAGCAACCCGGATTGAGGTTAAAGATATTTATTTTTGAAGAATTATATTGGCACATCAACTAAACATTAAACTAAATGGACATCCTATTCGATGAAATTCCAAGTTTGGATCTGGCTGACTTCACCTCGGGAACTCCCGAGCAAAAGGCTGCTTTTGTAAAGAAATTAGGAGAGGCCTATCAGAATATCGGCTTTGTGGCGATCAAAAACCATGGACTTTCTAAAGATCTTCAAGATCGGCTTTATCATTCGATAAAAGCATTTTTTTCTTTACCAGATGATGTGAAAAGAAAATACGAGAAACCTGAAATCGGCTATCAACGAGGCTACACCGGCAAAGGTAAAGAACATGCCAAAGGTCGGAATACCGGGGATCTGAAAGAATTTTATCACGTGGGCCAGGAATTGAGTCTTATTCCGGATACGGATTCGGTAAAGGGAGAATATCCTGAAAACCTCTGGCCTTCGGAAATCCAAGGTTTTGAAACAGATGCAATTGAAGCCTACCAAACCCTTGAAAATGCCGGAAAGGCTATGCTCAGGGCAATTGCCTTGAATCTCGAACTTCCTGAAGATTATTTTGAGGACAAGGTTGCTTATGGCAATTCCATCTTGAGGCAGATCCACTATTTCCCGATCGAAAATCCGGACGAAGTCCCTGCTGATGCAGTCCGTGCTGCTGAACATGGGGATATCAACTTGATCACTTTGCTCATGGGGGCAAGTGCAGATGGGCTTCAGGTTTTGAGAAAAGACGGAAAGTGGATCCCTATCACGGCACTTCCCGATCAGTTGGTCGTGAATGTGGGTGATATGCTGGAAAGATTGACCAATAAAAAATTGAAGTCCACCATTCATAGAGTGGTCAATCCGCCAAGAGAATTAATGAATACCAGCAGATATTCTATTCCGTTCTTTATGCATCCCAGATCCGAAATGGACTTGACTTGTTTGGAAAGCTGTATCGACGAGAATCATCCAAAGCAATTTTCTGATGCTACTGCAGGGGAGTTTTTGGATGAAAGATTGCGTGAATTAGGATTGAAGAAATAAGATGTCGGTCCGGAAAGTCCGATACTATTTATTCCTAAAGGACGTCTTGGCACTATCCATCACAGCATTCGGAGGTCCTCAGGCTTTCCTCGCTATGCTGCTCGAAAGGATGGTGAAAAACCGGGCCTATATTACGGAAGAGGAACTTTGGGAGCTAAATGCCTTGTGCAATATCCTCCCGGGTCCCTCCTCCACTCAATTGATTTCTGCGATCGGTTTTCGGGTGGGAGGACCGAATCTAGCCTATTTGGCACTTTTTGTATGGATTCTTCCTGCCACGCTGATTATGACCGGCACTGCTGTTCTGATCCATTTTTTACAGGAAAATACCCCAGGCGCATTGAATTTTGCAAGATTTATCCAACCGATGGCGATAGGATTTATAATTTTTGCTGCGCAAAAAACCATCACAAAAATGGTCAAAAGCACAGAGGCAATGATCCTGATGATGATTTCTGCTTTTGTATCTTTCTTCTATAGTTCCCCATACATTTTCCCCATTATGCTTCTCATGGGAGGACTGAGCACTTCTATCAAATACAAAACTCAACCTAAAGTCGAAGAAGAAAAGCCCTTGGTAATCAAGTGGGCCAATTTCTATCTATGGGGAGGTGTTTTGATTTTGGCTGCGGTGGCGGGTGCTATCACCAAATACCAACCGATTCTGCTTTTTGAGAATTTCTACCGAAACGGAAGTTTGATTTTTGGGGGTGGTCAAGTGCTTGTACCTTATCTGTATACCGAGTTTGTGGACTTCAAGCATTTCCTGAGCTCTGAAGAGTTTTTGACAGGTTATGCGATTTCACAGGGGATTCCGGGTCCGACATTTTCCATTTCTTCCTATGTAGGAGCACTTTCCATGCGTGAATTTGGATTAGCCGGATTTCTGATGGGAGGATTGATTGCGGCTGCAGGGATATTTCTACCGGGAATTTTCCTGATTTTCTTTGTAATACGGTTTTGGGATCAGCTCAAACTTTACCGACCAGTCCGTGCAGCACTGGAAGGCATCAATGCAGTGTCGTGCGGGATGTTGATTGCGGCTGCATATTTACTATTCGAACCATTGGAAGCGAATGCTCTGCACATTCTTTTTATTTTAGGGACTTACTCTGTTTTGCAGTTTACCAAGATTTCTTCACCCCTTATTATTCTCGCCGGGATTGGTTTGGGAATTCTCGCCAATTACTTTTTGATTTAATTGTTTCAATTAGTACTAAAAGGAACAAGAATACTATGATAAGCGTTTTATGTTCTGAATTCATTTCCTAACTTTCTTCTATGCAAGCCTACGAGTTCATTAATAGTCTCATCCCACCGCTCAAGCTTTCTGACCGGGCAGGAATGGCTTTGGCTTGGATGGAAGAAATCCGTACCGACTCCCTGCCTGTCTCGGACCAGGGAAGATTCCTCGGGTTTATCGGTGATGATGTGATTTTTGAATTAAACAACTCCGATCAATTGATTGGGACAATTGAGCTTGAAGCAGGTTCCTGCTGGGTTTATTCAGACAAGCATATTTACGATGTACTTCGGGTAGCATCAGAGAATCAATCCAACTTGGTAGCAGTATTGGACCGGGAAAACTCCTATTTGGGAGTCGTGACCATGGAGGATGCCATTGCGGCATTTGCAGACAGTCTTTCGATCAAATCCCAGGGTAGTGTTTTGATTCTTTCCATGAACATGACAGATTACCATTTGTCTGAAATTTCCCGGTTAGTGGAATCCGAAAACACCAAAATCCTAAGTTCTTTTATCACAAACGATCCCCTGGACGGCAATAAAATCAAACTCACCTTAAAGCTTGATAAACCGGAACTTAGACATGTCAAAGCCACATTGGAGCGCTTCGGTTATCGTGTAATTGATCATTACCAAGAAGAATCCGGAATCAGCAGTGAAGAAGACCGAATCGGTAACTTGCTGAGATTTTTAGATATTTAATGCATGAAAATTGCCTTGCACGGCCTTGCATTGAAGGTTGAAATCATTTCAGATATTGAAAAACTCTTTCAGGAACTTGAGAAACACCAGATAGAAATACTGGTGACAGAGCCTTTAGACCGCGCTTTGAAAATGGTCGGAAACAAGCGGCTCACCTATTGGCTCATTGAAAATCAGGAAGAACTTGAATCTGTTGATTTTTTGATCTCCATTGGAGGGGATGGTACCTTGTTGGATGCAGTTTGCTTGGTTGGCAGCTTGGAAATCCCCATTCTTGGCTTGAATACCGGAAGGTTGGGATTTCTTGCCACAGCACCCACAGACAAAATCGGCGAAGTGGTCGAAAACTTAGCTACCGGGAATTTCCAGATAGAATCCCGCTCGCTTATTTCATTGGAATGCAGCCGCAGACTTTTTAATGGGGTTAATTTTGCCCTGAATGAATTTACAATCCATAAGCGTGACACCTCGTCTATGATCACGGTCCATACTTATATCGACGGCAAATACCTCAACTCCTATTGGGCAGATGGTTTGATCGTTTCCACTCCAACAGGATCCACGGGTTATTCACTCAGCTGCGGTGGTCCTTTGATTACCCCTGGAGCTAAAAGTTTTGTGATCACTCCCGTCAGTCCACACAATCTAAATGTGCGGCCGATCATTGTTTCGGATGAATGCGAGATCAGTTTTGAAATTGAGGGAAGGACAGAGAAATTCCTGATTTCATTGGACTCCAGATCCACCTCTATTTCTTCAGATATAAAACTCAGCGTAAAAAAAGAGCTGTTCTCAGCAAAATTGGTCAAATTGCCTCACTATCATTTCTTTGACACCCTAAGGCAAAAGCTCAACTGGGGTTTCGACATGAGAAACTGAAAATAAGCTCAAAATAAGCTTAACATTAATTAACCCGTCAAATACATATCTGCGTTTTTTAAACGTTAGGTACTTCATAACTTGCACCGTCTTGAAAAAGGTCAATTTTAAGATTATCAGATACTTACTTGTTTTTTTACTCGTTTTGACCGGATATTTTATTCCGGTCAATGCCCAAAAATATGAAATAGGTGGAGGCCTCGGTGTCGGTACGTACACAGGAGATATAATCCGTAAAATTGACCCCCGTCAAATTGGACTTCAAGGCACGTTGTTTGGCAAGAGAAATTTTGACAATGTATGGAGCTTAAGAGTCGCACTCAGCTCCTCAATTCTTCAGGCTGAAGATAGTCTGAGACCACTGGATCCTGCGGCCAGAGTAAGGGACGGGAGATTTCGGGGTGGAGTAATTGAGGGGAGTGCGGTGATGGAATTCAACTTCTTGGATTTTCTGAGAAATGATTCTGAGTTTAGGTGGTCTCCCTATGCATTCTTTGGACTGGGATATTCCCATTTCCTAATGAAAGGCAATACCTACGCCTATCTCACATCAGAAAATTATAACCTTGGATCTGTAGTGATTCCTTTTGGAGGGGGTGTGAAATACAAGTTGAATGACAGATGGACCTTAGCGGCAGAATTGGGTGTCAGGGCGACCATGACGGACTATATTGATAAAATAGACAGTACCCTTCCGGCTATTCCACGATATCCACCGCCGATAGATCCTGCAACTGGTCAAATACCACCCTATGGGATCAATTTTGGAAATCCAAATACCAACGACTGGTACTACTTCATGGGGCTTACGATCAGTTATACCATATCCAATGTAAAGTGCTTTGCCTATTAATAAATTGAGAGCTAGGGCTGATAATTGGAAAAGAAATAGCATTTTTGTACCTCCAAAAATGAAGGTACCCAAGCCATTGGAATGAAGGAAAACCTAGACCTAACCAAAATCCCCAAACATCTTGCAATAATCATGGACGGCAATGGCCGTTGGGCCAAGAAGAAGGGCGCCATGAGAATTTTCGGACATCGACATGCTATCCAGGCTGTGAAAGATGCCATAAAAGGTGCAGATAATTTGGGAGTAAAATACCTCACGCTTTTTTCTTTTTCCACAGAGAACTGGTCACGTCCTCAGGATGAAGTGAAAGCCCTCATGGAGCTGTTGGTCAAAACCATCATCGACGAAATATCGCTCATGATGAAAAACAACATCCGGTTGATCTCGATTGGTGATATCCAAAGCCTCCCCAAATCAGCTTACGAAAAACTCCTGGAAGCCAAACGGCAAACAGAAACAAACACAGGTCTTACCGTCATTTTGGCTCTCAGCTACAGTGGACAGTGGGAACTGACTCAGGCTACCAAACGCATTGCTCAAAAAGTCTCTGAAGGAAAATTAAAACCCGAGGAAATCACCCAGCAAACAGTCGCTGACCATCTGGAAACGGCGGGAATTCCCGACCCGGAACTGATGATCCGCACCAGTGGGGAATCCCGGATCAGCAATTTTCTGCTTTGGCAGCTGGCCTATACCGAGTTGTATTTTACTCCGGTCTTGTGGCCTGATTTCAGATTGGAGCACCTTTATGCCGCAGTGGAAGATTATCAGAAGCGAGAAAGAAGATTCGGCAAGACCGGTGAGCAAGTTAAATCTTAAGTAATTCATGAAAAGAAGTTTATTAATTCTGTTTTGTTTGATATGGTCTGCTTCGGCTTATTCCCAAATTCGATTGGGTCAAAGCCGTTATGCTTCAACAAAACCTGTCGACATACTGGAACTGAATTATGCCAAACCCCAGAAATTCAGAATTGCAGAAATCAAGGCTGTGGGCTTGTCTACACTTGATGAAATAGCGATTATTTCCCTTTCAGGCCTGAAAGTAGACGATCGAATCGATGTGCCGGGCGATGCCATTTCCAATGCATTGAAAAAACTGTGGGGACAAGGCATCATCGGAGATGTCAAAATCCTGGTGACCAAAATCGAAGGCGAAGACATTTACCTACTGCTGGACCTGGCCGAAAGGCCAAGATTTTCCAGAGTGGAATTCAATGGAATCAACAAAACCCAGGAAGGAGAACTTCGGGATAAAGTAAACATCCGGGGCCGTGTCGTACGGGACGACGTACTGAACACTGCGAAAAGAAACATTGAAAAATATTATCTCGACAAAGGTTATCTGAATACCGATGTCAAAATATTTCAGGATCGCGACACCACTTTACCCAATAGTGTCAAACTCCGATTTGATATCAATATCAACTCCAAAGTGAAAATCAATGAGATCCAATTCCATGGAAATGATGAAATCTCCGACGGAGCTCTAAAAGGAAAAATGAAGAAGACTAAGGAACACGCCCGTGTAGCAGTCTTCAAGGACATTTATTCCAGAATTACCGATGCAGATGCTTCAAGCGTAAAGAACTCAATTCTTCACTCAGACACTGCGTCTGTTGATGAGGTCAAGTCCTATTTTAACAAGAATTTCAAGCTTAACTTTTTCAGCGGGTCAAAATACATCCCCAAAGAGTACCGAAATGACAAAGACAATGTCATCAATTTCTACAACAGCCGCGGATTTAGAGATGCTAAGATTCTGAATGATTCGGTCTACAACTTTTCTGATGAAAAAATCAACATCGACATTGATGTTGTCGAAGGCAGAAAATACTACTATCGAAATATCACTTTCACCGGCAACTACATCCACCCAAGTCCTGTTTTGCTAGCCAAACTGGGAATTCAAAAAGGGGAAGTTTACGATAAAGAAAAACTGGACAAACGTCTAAACTACGATCCTCAAAAAGGAGATGACGTGAGCTCGCTATACCAGGATGATGGTTATCTCTTCTTTTCTATTGATCCGGTAGAAGTCAACGTGGTGGGTGACTCTATTGATCTCGAAATGAGAATTTTTGAAGGTCCCCAAGTAACAGTAAACAGCGTAAACATTAAAGGGAACGAGCGGACCTCGGATCACGTGGTGATGCGTGAAATCCGGATTCTGCCAGGTCAGAAATTC